>JAMFSC010000168.1 GCA_026225095.1 bacterium | reverse complement strand
TGAAGGTGTAGGGCTGCACGTTGGATGCCGTGGCGCTCCGGCCCACCTTAGCGACGATGAGACGTGTCGCGAAGGTGGGGCACCCAACTCTATACCAACAGGCAATCTGCTCTAGTGGTTGGGTTGGTTGGAGAGGATCTGCTTTCCTCCAGAGGTGGCGATGAGGTAGATGGGGGTTAGGGGGAGGGTGGGGCGGTCCAGGTCGGAGGGGTCCTGCCAGAGGAAGATGCGCCGGGGGGTGTGCCACTTCTGCGCGATGGATTCGCGGGTTTCGAAGATCCGGGGGGCGTCGGGGAAGAAGGAGCCGTACCAGAGGTTGGAGGAGCGGCCTTCGAGGATGTGGAGATCGTTTCTGCGGAGGTAGAAGCCTAGGGTGGAGCCGGATTCGTACTCGCCGTGGAGGATCAGGAGGTCTTCGGGGTGGAGCTGGGGGGCGATGGCGTCGGCGAGAGTCTTTGAAGACAGGACCGGGGAAAAGGTCTGGAGGCCGAGGTGGGCGGCGAGGAGGAAGAGGAAGGTGGCGGCGGCGAGGGCGAGGTTCGCGGCGTGGGGGCGAGCGTGGCGGCGGAGTTGCCAGTGGGCGAGGGTTCCGAAGAAGAGGGCGATGGCGGTGAGGGCCAGGGGGAGGCGGAAGAGGCCGAGGGCCTGGGCGTTGAGGTCGAGGAAGTGGCCAAAGGAGAGGGCGTAGTCGCCGGGGTTCTGCTGGAGGAGGGTGGCGAGGCCGGTGTTCGCGGCGGGGGTTCGGGTGTGGAGGAGGAAGAAGAGGATTGCAGCGGAGATGGCGGTTCCGGCGGCGAAGAGGAAGGGGGCAAGCTTCGTGGCGGTTGCGCCTGCGGCGGCGACGCGGGTGAGTTGGGTTTCGCCGAGGGTGAAGAGGACTGCTGTGGTCGGGGTCGACGGGGGAGAGACTTCGGCGGTGTTGTTCCAGAGGCTGGCGTCGGCGAGCCAGGCGGCGATGAGGAGGATGAGGGCGGGAAGGGCGGGGAGGACGTAGTACTCCTGGCGGGTGGAGAGGGAGAAGAAGAGGAGGGGGAGGACGGCCCAGAGGCCGAGGAGGAGATTGGTCTTTTGCAGGGGGGTCAGGTCGTGGCGCGCACGAGACCCCACCTTAGCCCGCGATGAGACTGCGGGCGAAGATGGGGCACCCGGTTCATTGGGGTTCGGGTGGGATTGGGATGTGCCTGGGTCGCGGTGGCGGGTGGCGTCGGCCATGGAGTGGCGGGTAACGTGAGCCGGGGTGCGCCAGGGGATGCGCTTCAGGGAGGTGAGGAGGGGGACTCGCCGGAGGGCGGGGTAGAGGAAGGCGGACCAGGGCATGATCCAGACCAGGATGAGGCCAAGGAAGAGGGCGAGGGGGACGGTGTCGTAGTCGCGGGGGACGCGGAGGTTGAGGTAGCGGAGGAGGTGCTCGTTGATGAAGTAGAACCAGAACCAGCCGTGGACGTTTCCGTCGGTGGGACCGGGGACTAGCCAGTGGTGGTTGGTGTAGGTGATAGGGGCGGGGTGGCCCTGGGTGGGGTTGGCGAGGCCGATGAGGATGTGCCAGGGGGCGGCGAGGAGGAGGAAGGTCAGGACTCCGGCGAGGGGGTGGAGTTGGCGGAGGCGTCTCCAGGTGCCGGAGGGGCCTCGGGTGATGAGGAGGTAGAGGGTGACGATGGCGAGGGGGAAGACGATGCCGATGAGTCCCTTGGTGAGGACGTTGATGGCGCAGGTGGTGGCGAAGAGGATCGCGGGCGCCAGGGGGGCTTCGGGTTCCGGGGTGGTCCGGCCCACCTTAGTCGCGGTGAAGCGTTGCGCCGAAGGTGGGGCACCCGATTCGTGGGGGGCGTGAGGGATGTCGGGTTCGGTGGTGGTCCGGCCCACCTTAGGCGCGGTGAAGCGTTGCGCCGAAGGTGGGGCACCCGATTTGGGGGGGATGCCCGATTCGTGGGGGATACCTGGTTCGGGGGGGGCTTCGGGTTCGGTGAGGCGGTCCTGTTCGGTCGACCAGAAGGCGAGGAGGGCTAGGGTGAGCCAGAGGCAGACGTCGGCGTCGGGGATGGTGATGCGGGTGAAGATGAAGATTCCGAAGCTGGAGAGGGTGATGAGACCGGCGTAGAGGCCGGCGCGCTCGCTTGCGAATGCTCTGCGTGCGAAGGCTTCGAGGAATAGGGCGAGGGCGAGGACGGTGAGGGCGATGGGGAAGCGGGCGGCGGCGGTGGAGACTCCGAAGAGCTTGAAGCTGGCGGCCATCGACCAGTAGAGGATGGGGGCTTTTTCGAGGTAGCGGATTCCGTTGGCGTAGAGGGTGATCCAGTCGTGACGCTCCAGCATCTCGCGGGCGACCTCGGCGTGGACGGAGTCGGCGTCGTCGAGGAGCGGGGGGAGGAAGAGGGTGAAGGAGGCGTAGAAGGTGATCCAGAGGAGGATGAGGAGGAGGCGGTGGCGGGTTGGGGGGGAGACGGCCATGCTCTGACAGGGTACAGGGTGGTGGATGGGGTGGGTTGATGTATTCATTCAACGGATGGCATCGGTGACTAGGACGCGGTCACAGGTCTGAGGTGCCGAGGTCGGCTCAGATCCTTGCTCGGTGAGTGCATTGGCCTGAAGTCGCCAATCCAGAGCAAAACCGGCGGGATTAGAGGACACTTGCCGACTTCCCGGTACTAGGCTGACACACGGCTGGTGCGTTCCCCGGCTCCGACGCCTGTACGATATGGGAGCATCAAAAGGGAAATCCGTCATATGGCTCAGAAAACCATGTCCTGGCTTATAGAGAGAACTTTACGGCATCACCAATTGCCTTCCATACGGCAGGCCATAAAAGCACTCTTCTTCGTGATCCTTGTCTTATCCACTTGGGTGGCTAATGCGCAATCAAGGGAAGCAGATGTTTCTATTCAGGTGCGAGGCGACCGGTTGCATTTTCACATTCTGAAGGGAAGTGGAATACCGATTCTCTTTGAAGCCGGAGGAGGAGACGATTCAACGGTCTGGACTGATATCGCGAAACCGATCCATGATCTTACTGGTGCGACTCTGATCACTTATGACCGCGCCGGATTTGGACGCAGCGAATTGAATGCGAAGGATCAAGCCGTAGACAAACACGGAATACAAAACGGCATGGAAGAATTAGAAGAAGCTCTTAAGCAACTAGGTTACAACGGCAAGGTCATGCTTGTAGCGCATTCGTATGGTGCTCTCTACGGCAAGTTATATGCTGCAAGGCATCCAGTCCTTGTAAAAGAAGCGGTCTTCATCGATGGAAGTTCTGCTTGTTGGTTTACGGAAGACTGGCTAAAAGAATTTGTAAGAAAGCGACAGGGTAAGGACAAACGAACAACCGAACGACCTGGAGTTTTCTATCAAGCAGAGAATCTGCCAAAGACTGTGGAGATTTTGAGGAGCACGGAATTTCCATCGTCGATACCAGTCATCGATCTGGTATCGGAGCATCCTCCCTTTTCGGATAGCGGAGACGTCACTCGGTGGAAGGAGTGTCATCGGCAGTTTGTGAGCGCTCAACCCAGTCGACTAGGGATTACCGCTTATGGAAGCGGCCACTATATCTATAGAGATAATCCATCGCTGGTAATTGACGCGATCATCAAGGCGTATAGCAATATCGTTGATCGGCAAGAGTCCCTCAAAATATTGAGACGGTACGTCGATTACGCGCTCAAAAGAGCAAACGAGGAACACAGATAGCTTGTGTCGCTAACCGAGAGTGCAATTCGTCGATAACGACAAACGCGCATGTCGCCAGGATTGATTCTGGATTGGTGCTAAATCGCCAATGCACTCATCGACACGCGATTGGTATTGATGTGCCGGCTTGTGGAAGATGATTGACGAGAAGGGTTTATCACCTTGAGGTCGAGCTGCGTTCGTCGACAGGTTTGAGAGATGTCCGCTTATTCGCCGATGAGGTGCAGCGCGATCTCCCTGCGGTGGGGGCGGGTGCGGTGTTCGAAGAGGTAGATGCCTTGCCAGGTGCCTAACGTGGGGCTGCCGTTGATTACAGGGATCGATAGGTGGACCTGGGTCAGGACGGTTTTGAGGTGGGCGGGCATGTCGTCGGGGCCTTCGGAGTTGTGGGCGTAGGGGCCGTGCTCGGGGGCGAGGCGGTCGAAGTAGGCCTGGATGTCGTGGCGCACTGTGGGGTCGGCGTTCTCCTGGATGAGGAGGGAGGCTGAGGTGTGGCGGCAGAAGACGGTCAGGAGGCCGGTTTGGATGTTCTGGCGGCTGACCCATTGGGTGATGGTCGAGGTGAACTCGTAGAGGCCGGGGCCGCGGGTTGCGATTTCTAGGGTGTGGGTGGACTGCTTCAATCTTGCTGCCTCCGCTGTTGCGATTATGCTGGAACGCGTTGGGGGATGGGATGCGGATGTTCTCTGGGGCGATTCTGTGGGGGATGGAAGCCGGGTGCGTCCGCTATATGATCTGGGGATGGGCAGGGCGGAGACGGATGCGGTTGTGAGTGGGGTTGGGCCGGCGGCGGAGATGATCTTCGGCGACTGGTATCCGGCGCTGCGGGCGGAGGGGCTGCAGGCGGGGAAGATGACGACGGCGCTGCTGCTGGGGATTCCGCTGGTGCTGGGACGGAAGAGGGATGGGTCGATCTTTTGTATGCGGGATCTTTGTCCTCATCGGGGGATTCCGCTGTCGGCGGGGTGGTTCGATGGAGAGACGGTGATTTGCAAGTACCATGGGTGGCGGTTTGAGCCGTGTGGGGGGCAGTGTAAAGAGATTCCTTCGCTGACGCAGATCGATACGCTGGATGCGACGCGGATCTATGCGACGAGCTATCCGTGCGTGGAGCGGGATGGGTATGCGTGGGTGTATGTGCCTCCGGCGGGGGCGGGGCGGGTGGACCTGGCGCGGGTTCCGGAGGCTCCGGAGCTTCCAAAGTTTGGGGCGCGGTATCGGTCAGCGCATCTGGTGGCCGATCTGCCTTGCAATGTGGATCATGGGATTATCGGGCTGATGGACCCGGCGCATGGGCCGTTTGTGCACCAGGCGTGGTGGTGGCGGAGCCAGGCGAGTATTCATGCGAAGGAGAAGAGGTTCGAGCCGATTCCGGAGGGGTTCCGGATGTCGGCGCATGCTCCTTCTTCGAACAGCGCGCCGTATCGGCTGCTGGGGAAGCCGGTGACGACGATCGACTTTGTGCTTCCGAACCGGCGGTATGAGACGATTCGGGCGGTCTCGGATAAGGGGAAGGAGAGTTGGTTTTCTAGTCTGACGACAGTGACTCCGATAACAGCTGCGACCTGTAGGATCGATGTGATTGCGGCGTGGGACATTTTTTATTACATACCATTTGTGACGGCGATTGCTACGTTCTTTGGGAAGCGGTTTGTGCGGCAGGATCAGGAGACGATGGTCGAGCAGGCGCAGGGGCTGCGGTTTCATCCGGGGCTGATGCTGATCGATGACGCGGACAAGCCGGCGAAGTGGTACTTCGCGCTGAAGCAGGCGCGGCTGACGGGGAGTGGGGAGCATCCGCTGAGTGGGCCGGTGACGCTGCACTGGCGGAGCTGACGGTAGACTGGGGGGATGAAGGCTCCGCGTGAATTGCCGCTCTACGATCCGAACCTGCGGGAGGGATCGTGGAATGAGCGGATGGTTGAGGGCGAGTATGCGGTCCATTCGTCGAGCTTCGATGGGGCGGGGTTTGCGCCTTATTGCACGGTCTTCGGGGGGCTCGATGAGGCGGAGGAGTTTGCCAGGGAGAGGGTCGCGGCGCAGCCTGCGGTGAGGTGCACGATCTACGATCACAGGGGGATGATCGGGGCTCCGCTGCGGGATCTCCGGGGGAGCAAGTACAAGGGCGATGGAGATCTGACGCCGCGGTTTCGGCGATGGGCGGGGTCGATGCTGTTCTTTGGGGGGATCATCCTGGTGGGGATCGACTGGGTCTCGGACTTTCGGCTGTCGTGGCCTGCGCTGATCGGGAGCAGGCTGCTGATTCCGGGGCTGGTGCTGCTGTTTACCGAGGCGATGATTGTGATGCATGCGCGGATCGATCGGCGGCGGGCAGCGGCGGGCGGGGGGGCGCGTTGACGCTGCTGATCTTCCAGATGGCCGTGGTGCTGGTGATCAGCCTGGGGTGCGGGTGGGTGGCGCGGAGGTTCGGGCAGGCGAGGGTGATCGGGGAGATTGTGGGTGGGATCCTGATCGGGCCTTCGGTGCTTGGGCGGGTGGCTCCACATGCTTCGATGGTGCTGTTTCCGCAGAGCTCGCTGGGATCGTTCGAGGTGCTGAGCACGGTGGGGCTGATTCTCTTTTTGTTTCTCATTGGAAGCGATCTGGACTATGGGCACATCCGGGAGCAGAGGAAGACCGCGGTGCTGGCGAGCCTGATGAGCATCGTGCTTCCGTTTGCGCTGGCGTTGGCGGCGGCTCCGATGCTGCGTTGGCGGTTTGCTCCGGAGGGGGTTGGGGCGGTGCCCTTTGCACTTTTTCTGGGGATCTCGATGAGTATTACGGCGTTCCCAGTGCTGGCTCGGATTCTGGAAGAGCGCAGGATGCAGACGACCACACTGGGCGCGACGGCGCTGATGTGCGCGGCGGTCGATGATGTGTGCGCGTGGCTTCTGCTGGCGGTTGCGATGACGCTGCTGCCTTTGAAGACGGCCACGGTTTCGCTGGGGGCTCGGTTTCTGTGGCTGGGGGCTTATCTGCTGGTGATGTTTGCTGTCGTCCGGCCGCTGGGGATGTGGCTTTCGCGACGGCGGGGGACGATGACGCTCTCGTATGAGTTGCTTGGGGTGATGCTGGCGGTGGTGCTGGCTTCTGCGGCGGCTACGGATGCGATCGGGGTGCATCCGCTGTTCGGGGCGTTTCTGGCGGGGCTCTGCTTTCCACGGGTGAAGCACTGGCAGGAGGCGGTGCGGACGCGGCTGGATGTGGTGGTGTCGCTGGTGCTGCTGCCGCTGTTCTTTGCGCTGACGGGGATGAGGACTCGGCTGGACCTTTTGAGCGGGGGTCGGATATGGCTTTGGACGGGGGCGGTGCTGCTGCTGGCGATTGGGGGCAAGGTGGGAGGGGCGGTGGCGGGGGCGCGCTGGACGGGTCATGCGTGGAGGGACTCGCTGGCGCTCGGGGCGTTGCTGAATACGCGCGGGCTGGTGGAGTTGATCGTGCTGAATATTGCTTATAACGCGCATGTCTTTTCGCCGACGCTGTTCACGATGCTGGTGGTGATGGCGCTGGTGACGACGATGATGACGGTGCCTGCACTGAATGCGCTGAAGGTGGGGACGGCGGAGGTGACGAGCAGGGACCTCTCACTGGCGGGGTGACCGGGGTGGCGGGGCGATGAGGGCGTCGAAGACCTTGTTGGTGATGTTCCGGAGGACTGTCTTGTCGGAGAGTACCGTTTCCAGTTGTGCTTCGAGGACCAGCGCGGCGATGAGGGGTTGAAGGGAATGGACCGCAGCGACGCGGCTGACGGCTCCCTTGCCCCTGGGAGCGGGTCCCAGGAAGCCGGCGAACCTTTCCTCCTCGGTGACGGCAACGATTCCGGCGTAGCGTTCGTGGAGCCGCTTCTTGGATTCGGGATGGCGCATGGCGTAGAGCTTGAATTCGAGGAGGAGGAGGGACCATTCGGGATCGCAGGCGCGCTTCAGGTAGACCGATCGGAGGGCGGCGATGTTTTCTTCGACGGTGGTGGCGTTTGCGAGATGCTCCTTCATGGCCGTTCGGTTGCTCTGGGTCTGCTCTTCGATGAGAGCGAAGAAGATGTCCTCCTTGCTCTTGAACTGGGCGTAGATGGCTCCCTTGGTGCGGCCGGCGAGTGCGGCGATCTCTCCCAGCTCCGCTCCCTCGTATCCGTCGCGTACGAAGATGGTCTGGGCGGCGGCGAGGAGGAGTGCGCGGGTCTCACGGGTCTTGAGTTCGTGTTTGTTTGCGGTCTTGACGGTCATCTGGGGTCCCATTTTACGGTACCGATCGCTGGTGGCTATGGCCGATCGGGCTTTGGCGGGTCTGGTTCGTGCTGCGTGGTGGCTTGCGCCTGAAGCAGGGCATGGCGGAGCTCCTGATTGGTCTTGAGGAGGCCGCAGATGACCTGGCGAAGGGCGGTGATGCGGTGCTGCAGTTCGTGGTGGGACTCGACGCTCGGTGGAGCGTCATGAGATTGTGGCGCTTCGGACCTTTCCATGGTGTCGTGTCTCCGTACGTAACTCTACTGCGTCGATTGTGGTGGCGAAACCCACCTTAGAGCAGATTCGCTGAAGGTGTGGGGTTCTGGGTCGGGTACCGTGGCGGTCCGGCCCACCTTAGCGACGATGACACGTGTCGCGAAGGTGGGGCACCCAGCTTTATATCAACAGGCAATCCGATCCAGGCGGAGCACCCGGCTTTGTGGTTTGGCAATCTGGTCTCGTTACGGGGTTTCGGTGGCGGCGGGGGGAAGGAAGGCGGAGCCGAGCGGGGGCGTGGTGGGGCGGGGTGGCGTGTTCTTCGCGGCCTCCTTGACGATGGCCGCGAAGTGCTTCGCGAGGGTTTTGGCGAGGTGATCGGCGATGTTGGTGCTCTCGGACTCGCCGCGGATGGTGGCCTTGATCTGCTGGCTGCTGTTCAGCTTTCCTGAGGCGTCGGTGAAGAGAACGTCGAACTTGATCTGGGTGGTTCCGACGAACATTCCGACCGGCCCGAGGATCGCGCGTTTGACGGAGCTTCCTTCGCGGAAGGAGGCGATGGCGATGTGGATGGTGTATTGTGGGCAGCCGCCGTGACCTTCTCCCTCTCCGTCGCGATAGACGTGGCCGATATCGCTGGTGCGCTGGAGGCGGTCGATGACGTGCTCGTAGACGAGGGTGCGGTAGGCGGCGGGGACCTGGGCGGCATCCCAGACGGGGGCGGTGACGACGACGCTGCGGGGATCGGGTGGGGCGTTCGTGCAGGAGAACTCGGGGGACTTGTGGGGTGGGGTGGGGAGGACTGTAAAGCTTGCGAGGGCGTGTTCGGCCTCGTTGGCGGGGAGGAGGAAGACGGCTCCGTGGGTGGCTCCGTGGCCGTCGTTGAACTCGACGGTGAGCAGGTCGACGCGGTGGTGCATGAAGGCCGCGGCGGCGACGCCACCACCGTCGGGGATGGTCATCCGGAGGAGGCGACCGCCGATTCCCCACATCTCGACCCTCTGGTTGCCGGAGCTGACGGCGGTGACGGCGGTGCGGGGGATGGAGGTGTTGCCGGACTTTCCAGAGAAGGTGAGGGCGTCCGGAGTGAGGGTCAGGGTGCCTTTTTTGTGCGGCTTCATGTCGGGGAAGCCGTAGACGTGCTCGGCGTGGGCGGAGGTCCAGAGGGCGGCGGACGGAGGAAGCTGTCCAGTGGTCTGAGTGCTTGCGGCGTGAAGGTTGGGCAAGCTGCAGAGGGTTTGAAGCAGGAAGAGCAGGAAGGCAGAGGGAAAGGTTTTCATCGATCTCCTAAATACGTACCAGTAGGTACTTACTCTAGGACGAAGACCGGTTTGATTGGTAAGCGCACGGTTGGCTCTATTTTCGGAACTTTCGTGTATCCCGTGTTTTTTCGCGCTGGCCGGCGGGAGATGTGAGCGTGGAGGGGGTTGAGGGGGCGATTCTAAGGTTTGATGCCCTTGCGGCCTGCCTGACCGATTCAGGCAGCGAAGGTCTTCCTGGAAGCGGTCCTGTCCCCTCGTCCGGCGAGGAGGCCCGCGATGGAAATGTCCTCGTCGAGTGCATCCCAGTGGAGTCCCCGGGGACTGAGTTGGACCTGCTGAAGTTGCTCGGCGGTCGCGTGAAGCAGTCGAGGGAACCATGCGAGAGGAACACCAAGGACGCGGCCATCTTTGAGATCGACCCACATGCTGTCGGAATCGAAGTGAACATGCTTTGGTTCAGTCGAAGAACTCATTCCATGCCCTTTCGATGAGATCGCGATTGATTTCGATTAACTCGATCAACTCCCGCAAGGTGCGAGCGTCGTACCCATCATTGTATGCGAGCTCGACGCGCGGGGCGATCCAAAACTTTGCTTCTAGCAGGTCTCTCCTGACGTGAATGTGGGCCGGCTCGCGCGGTGTTCCTTCGTTTGAATAGAAGAAGAATCTGTAGCCCCGTTCGCGAAAGACTACTGGCATGTACCCCATTCTAAGCCGCTCCCTAGAACGCGGGGACGCCTTCTTCGACGACGAGTTGATCGACGGCGATGTTGAGGGCGTGGCCTAGTTTGCGGAAGTCCTCTTTCCACTCTTTGGACCAGAAGCTGGAGTCGGAGCGGCGGAGGAGGTCGTTCCAGATGTTCTGGGCCTGCCAGAGGTTGACCTCGAGGGGCATGGTTTTGAGGGCGTTGGCGAGGAGGAGGGACTTCTGCAGGGAGATGCGGGCGGAGGCTTCGTTGGTGAAGCCGGATTCGAGATGGACCATGGCGCGCTTGATGCGCATGCTGGCGGCGAAGTTGAGGGTGGGAAGGTCGAGGGTGACCTGGTCGGTCTGGGCGCGGGCGAAGAGGCTGGCGACCTCGGCGGGATCGAACTCCTCGGCTTCGAGGGCGCGGCGGAGGCTGGCGTTGATGGCGAAGCTCGCGGCCAGGGCCAGGGCGGGAGGAGTGGGCATGCCGGATTCGGTGAGGAAGTGGAGGAGGGAGGCGTGATCCTCGTAGATGGTGCGGAGGGAGTCTTCCATCTCGGCGAGGGTCTGGTCGAGGATGGTGCGGAGGATGCGGTGCTGCTCGTCGGCGAAGAGGGAGGTGAGAGAGTAGGCGAGGTTGCCGAAGTGGCGGTCGATGAGGCGGATGATCTCGGGGAGGTTGGCGCGGCGGATGGCGGCGCGGATGTCGGCGGAGAAGGACTCGAAGGCCTTGACCTCGGCGGGGCTGGTGGCGTCGTAGCGCTTGACGGCGGCGGAGAGGTTCTGGTCTCCGAGATGGAGGACGGCGTAACAGATCTCCTCGGTCTCCTCGGTGACGCGGGAGCGGATGCGGGCGCGGCCGAGGGCTACCTTGCCGCGGCCGGAGGTGAAGACCTCGGGGCTGTCGCGGTGGACATCGAAGCAGAAGAGCTCGCCATCTTCGGGATAGTTGCGGAAGACGGAGCTGATGGCGTAATGGGCTCCGACCTGCTCGAGTCCGATGCGCATGTTGAGGACGTTTCTGCGATAGACCTGGGCTCCGTCGCCCTGCTCGGGGACGTTGCTTTTGGCCTCGGCGAGCTGGCGGAGGAACTCGGACTCGAGGGCGGCCCCGGTGGTGTCTCCGAAGAGCTTGGCGGCGAGCTGGAGGACGCGGCCGGCGTAGGCGATGATCTGGACGGTCTCGATTCCGGAGATGTCGTCGAAGAACCATCCGCAGCTGGTGTACATGAGCTGGGTGTGGCGTTCGAGCTCGAGGAGCTCGAAGACGGTACAGCGTTCTTCCTGGGTGAGGACGCGTTTGGCGAATCTCGCGAAGAATTGGTCGGTGGAGGCGGGGGAGCGGTCGAGGACGACGTCGATGTAGGCGTCGCGGGCGGCCCAGAGATCCGTCAGGAGGGGCTCGGCGAGGCGCTCGGCGAGGGGGGCTGTGGTATCGCGGAGGTAGTCGAGGGAGCGGCGGAGGGGTCCGCGCCACTCTTGGTTCCAACCGGGCTTTCCGCCGTTGCAGCCGCAGTTGGAGCGCCAGCGCTCGACGCCGTGGGCGCAGGACCAGCTGGTGTCTTCGACGACCTCGGCCTCCCACTCGGGGGGGTAGAGTTCGAGGAACTCACCGTAGTTGGTGAGCTTGGCGTGTCCCTGCTCCTCGATCCAGTGCATGGCGTAGGAGAGGGCCATCTCGCCGTACTTGTGGTGGTGGCCGTAGCTTTCTCCGTCGGTGGCGACGTGGGAGAGCTGGGGGTGCGATGAGCCGTCGGCGGCGTCGGGGTGGAAGCCGGCCAGGAGGCGGCAGGCAAACTCTTCGCCGCTGTTGAGCAGGTGCTCGAAGGCGATGGCGCGGGAGCCGGGGCCATCGTAGAAGAAGACGGCGATGCTGCGGCCCTCGTCGAGGGTGACGTGGTAGGCGCGGGTGGGGTCGACGGTGGCGTCGGGGGCTCCGATCCAATCCTTGCCGGAGAGGTCCTGTTCCTCCGCGGTGGCGGTGGCTGCCTCCGCCGGCGCTCCGTCGAGCGACGCCGCGACCGCCGACGAAGCGGCGACTGCAGGGGGCGTCGAGGGTGCGGCGGACGGGGCCGGGGCGGGGGCGGGGACGGGAATGGCGTCATCAGCGGGGAAGCGGCGGATGCGGGCGCACTGGTTGGGGGCGAGGATGGTGAACTTGATTCCCTCGCGGGCCATGAGGTCAAGGACCACGCGGTTGACGGCGGTCTCGGCGAGCCACATCCCCTCGGGCTTGCGATGGAAGCGGTGGACGAAGTCGGCGATGCCCCAGCGGATCTGGGTGATGGCGTCGCGCTGGCTGGCGAGCGGCATGATGATGTGGTTGTAAACCTGGGCCATGGCTGAGCCGTGGCCGCTGTAGCGGGCGGCGCTGGCGCGGTCGGCGTCGAGGATCATGCGGTAGGCGCGGGGGGCCTTGTCGTGCAGCCAGCTAAGGAGCGTGGGGCCGAAGTTGAAGCTCATGCGTGAGTAGTTATTGACGATGCGGATGATCTCGTCTTCGAGGTTGGTGATGCGGGAGGCCCCGTTGGGGGCGTAGCACTCGGCGGTGATGCGGTCGTTCCAATCGTGATAGGGCGCGGCGGATTCCTGGACCTCGACGGTCTCGAGCCAGGGATTTTCTCGCGGCGGCTGGTAGAAGTGGCCGTGCACGCAGACGTAGCGGGGGTTGGCCACGTGGTCGTGTGGAGGGATGGGAGGCTGGGCGACGGCTTCTTTCCGGCGGGTGTCGAATCGATAAAGGGTGAGTCGATTTTTTCTCATGGGGATGTTCGCGCTACGAGACCGGTACGGGCTAGATCGGCAGAAGCTGGTCTTTCAGTCTGACACATTGCTGATGTTTACGATTCAGGATGGGTTGGGGAGTTTGCCCGCGGCGAGATCGCAGGCTCTCCAGAGATACCAGGTGGCGATGGATCGCCATGGTCTCCAGCGCTCGGCGCGCTCGGTCATCTTGGCGGCTGAGGGGAGGTCGGCGGGGGTGACTTTGGCGGTTGGTTTAAGGCCCAGGAAGGTGAGGGCGAAGCCTTTGCGGACGCCGTAGTCGCCTACGGGGAGGACGTCGGGCCGTCCGAGGCGGAAGATGAGCATCATCTCGACGGTCCAGGTTCCGATACCGCGAACCTGGGTGAGGTGCTCGATGATGGTTTCGTTGGACATGCGGCGGATGCGGGCGAGGGTGGGGACGGTTCCGTCGAGGGTTTTGGCGGCCAGGTCGCGGATGGCGAGGGCCTTGTTGTGGGAGAGGCCGGCGGCTCGGAGCTGCTCGTTGGGGCAATCGATGAGGTGCTGAGGGGTGGGGTGGACGCCGAGTCCGGCGATGGGCTCGAAGGAGGCGAGGAGGCGACCGTGGATGGTGGCGGCGGCTTTGCCGTGGAGCTGTTGGTAGACGATGGACTCGAGGAGTGATTCGAAGGGGGAGTGGGCGCTGGCGACCTTGAGGGTGAAGGGGCCGGCGCGCTCGATGAGGCGGGCGAGCTTCCGGTCGGCGGACGAGAGATCGGCGATGGCCTGGGGGATGTCGTAGCGTGGGGCTCGGGGTGATCGGAGGGGGCGAGGCATGGTCTATGAAGCTACAGTAACCGAGGGTGATTGCGACGGCTTGTCCATGTTGTCCATGTTGGATGGCCAGCGCCTCGCGCCTGAGCACGTTCGAACATCGAACACTTCAATTCAGCCCAGAATGGTCGTATTTCCAAGTTGGGAAAGAAGTTCACCAGTCTAGATATAGTGGTGATTCTGGCGTAGATCGCAGAGATGCCACGATAGGATGGGGCAGGCAAAACGCGGCAATTCGATTATCGTTATGACGTTGAGGCGATTTGTCCCGGACGTGATCGCTGTCACTCGGCAGAGACTTTTCGACTGCTATACTCGGAACTTCTCAGGCTAGTTTTCCACCGGCGATGTGATCATCACCGTTGGCAGAGGATTGAAAACCATCAGGGCAAGCGAACCGGAAGAGCGGCGCCATCCTGATTTCGCACGAGGCGCTTGAGGGTCAACCGAAGCGCCTGGGCCCAAAAGAAAACAACGAGTTTTCTAGTTTACGGAATGAACAAGGCATCAGATTGTCGTAAGGTTTCAGATATCAATGCAACCCGCGGCCCATATGGCCGCGATCAGGACGAAGAACTTCCAAACCTTCTAGAGCAGACGCAGAGGAAGCAGGAAAGCACTCATGGCGCAAGTTTTTGACCGCAGTTCGAACGCACTGGCCCGGATGAGCCTGGTATTGACGGGCCTGATCGTCATTGCGCTCGGCGTAGCCCTGGACCAGCTGCAACGGTCGCCGTGGGTGACCAAGCAGGGCCAGCGGCCCGATCAGCCGATACCGTTCAGCCATAAGCACCACGTCGAGGGCCTTGGACTGCAGTGTCAGTACTGCCACACGTCGGTGGAGAAGTCGAGCTACGCCGGAATTCCTCCGACGAAGACGTGCATCAACTGCCACTCGCAGATCTGGACCAATGCTCAACTGCTGGAGCCAGTGAGGCAGAGCTGGGCTACGGGCGCTTCGGTGCAGTGGATCCGGGTGCATGACCTTCCGGACTTCGTGTACTTCAATCACGAGATCCATGTGAACAAAGGCATCGGCTGCGCGAGCTGTCACGGCCGCGTGGACGAGATGCCGCTGATGTATCAGCAGAACACGCTACAGATGGAATGGTGTCTGAACTGCCATCGCAACCCTGCAGTCAATCTGCGCCCGGTGAGCGAGATCTACAACATGGCGTGGGCGGGCCCGTCGAGCGAGAAGCCGGTCTGGTGCACGTCGACCGGCAAGGGTGGACCGACGGCGCAGAGCGTC
>JAMFSC010000025.1 GCA_026225095.1 bacterium | reverse complement strand
GCGAAGGCACCACCACCATCTTCGGCTATCCCGGCGGAGCCATCCTCCCCATCTACGACGCCCTCCGCAAGTTCCCCATCCACCACATCCTCGTCCGCCACGAGCAGGGCGCCGCCCACATGGCCGACGGCTACGCCCGAGCCTCCGGCCGCGTCGGCGTCTGCATGGCCACCTCAGGCCCCGGCGCAACCAACCTCGTCACCGGCATCGCCACCGCCATGCTCGACTCCATCCCCATCGTCTGCATCACCGGCCAGGTCTCCTCCAAGGTCCTCGGCTCCGACGCCTTCCAGGAAGTCGACATCACCGGCATCACCCTCCCCATCACCAAGCACAACTTCCTCGTCACCCGCGCCGAAGACATCGCCCCCACCGTCCGCCTTGCCTTCCAGATCGCCCAGTCCGGCCGCCCCGGCCCCGTCCTCGTCGACATCACCAAGGACGCCCAGCAGGCCACCGCCCCCTTCTCCTTCGAAGCCGCCGCCCCGCCCACCTCGCGCCCCCACCCCATGCTCAAAGCCACCTCCGGCAGCATCGAAGAGGCCGTCCAGCTCCTCACCGAGGCCAAACGCCCCATCATCCTCGCCGGCCACGGCATCACCCAGTCCCAAGCCGAGGCCGAAGTCCTCGCCCTCGCCGAACGCCTCCAGATCCCCATCGGCTCCACCCTCCTCGGCCTCGGCGCCATCCCGACCTACCACCCCCTCTCCCTCGGCATGATGGGCATGCACGGCGAGTCCTGGGTCAACCACGCCATCCAGCAGGCCGATCTCCTCATCGCCCTCGGCATGCGCTTCGACGACCGCGTCACCGGCAACCTCGCCCACTACGCCCAGAACGCCAAAAAGATCCACATCGACATCGACCCCTCCGAGATCAACAAGAACGTCCGCGCCGACGTAGCCCTCATCGGCGACCTCAAACAGGTCCTCACCCAAATCCTCCCCCAACTCCCCACTCACAACTCACAACCCACAACTCCCTGGCTCGAAGAGATCCACCAGCTCAAAGGCTCCGCCGCCGTCCGCGACATCATCAACCTCCCCGACAACGGCCACCTCTATGCCGCCCACGTCATCCACGACATCTGGCGCGAGGCCGTAGCCGCCGGCCGCGAAAAAGAGACCATCATCGTTACCGATGTAGGCCAGCACCAGATGTGGGAGGCCCAGTACTTCAAACACGACGCCCCCCGCTCCCTCGTCACCTCCGGCGGCCTCGGAACGATGGGTTTCGCCTTACCCGCCGCCATCGGAGCCAAGGTAGCCTGCCCTGAAAAAGACGTGTGGGTCATCGCCGGCGACGGAGGCTTCCAGATGACCGCCTCCGAGCTCTCGACCATCATGCAGGAGTCGCTCGCCATCAACATCGCCGTCATCAACAACGGCTTCCTCGGCATGGTCCGCCAGTGGCAGGAGGCCTTCTACGACAAGAACTACTCCGCCAGCCCCATCCTCTCGCCCGACTTCGTCCTCCTCGCCGCCGCCCACGGCATCGAAGGAGCCCACGTCTCCAAACGCCAACAAGTAACCCCCACGGTGACAAAATCCCGCACCGGCGGAAAGCCCTTCCTGATCAACTTCCAGGTAGAAAAAGAAGACGGCGTCTACCCCATGATCGCCCCCGGAGCCGCCCTCCACGAGATGGTGCGCCGCCCCCAACAAGACCCCCTCCTCGAAACCGCGGAGGATGAGTAGTGCGAGTACTTTTCCAACTGATCGCTGGTGCCGCATTGGTTACGGGCACGATGAGTCTCTCACGAGCCGCTTGCCAAACGGCTCCTCTCACTTCGTCGACGAGCGATAGTCTCGCGACCACCACACCCGGCGGCAGTCAGCGTAAGGTACTGACCCACAAAGTCCGGCTTACGCCGGAACGCATCCGAGTGACCACTTCAACTGTCAACGTGCCTCTCGGCTCGCCGTTTGAAGTCACCGTCGACATTGCGCCCGGAGAAGTCTTCGGCGTCCTTGCCGCGGTCCAAAGTACCTCACGGGGAATCATTGAGAGCGGTGCAGCAAATGTGGTGGATCGGAAGGGCACGCATTATGTGATTTCTGTCACTCCAATCGAACTTGGTGCCGTCGATCTCACGGTGGGTTTGTTGTACGACGACGGTGGTTACGCCGAACAGATACTTCATCTCAACGTGACCGCCTCTTCCAAGGGCCTCAAGAAATTTTCCCTTGGCGTAGGCGGTTCCCTTTCGTTGCTGCTCGGAACTGAACTTCAGAAGCAAGGACTTAGACCAGTCGCGACTTATGAGAACCTCCTGCCTGATATCTATTTTCACAGCCTAGAACCCTTGTCGATCACGGTAGCCCAACCCGAGACAAATCCTGTGATCCGACTTGATGAGAGAGGTTTTGTTCACGGTTTGCGTCCAGGCACCGCCACTATCGAAGCTACTTTTGCAGGAGCTACAGACCATGTCGCCGTGAAAGTCTCTACAGCCCCGCCCGGGTATACCTCGACGTCACCTCCACCCATTCACAGAATCGAAATTCATTAAATGACTGTGCTCTGTCAGGCAAGGGTTGATGGCAATCGTCGATTGGGAAGACTCCATCATAACGGGCAACAAATGCCAATTCCTGTCACCCCTACGGGTCGGCCAACGTTGTGAGCGTACGCGAACTGCTAGCACAACTCACACCAAACATCCCACTACTCTCCTGAGGCCTTAATGCTCCACACCTTCGTAGCCCTGGTATCCGACAAGCCCGGCGTCCTAACCCGCGTCGCCTCCCTCTTCCGCCGTCTCAACCTCAACATCGTCTCCCTCACCGTCGGCGAATCCGAGCGCCCCGAGACCTCGCGCATGACCATCGTCTGCGAGGCCCCCGAGACCGCCGCCCACCGCATCCGAGCCTCCCTCTACAAGCTCGAGATCACCATCGACGTCGACGAAGTAGGCCGCTCCGAAGCCGTCATCCGCGAACTCTGCCTCATTAAGGTAGCCGCCGGCCCCAAGACCCGCTCCGCCATCTTCGAGCTGGCCAACGTCTTCCGCGCAAGAGTCGTCGATCTGGCCCCCGAGTCCATCATGCTGGAAATGACCGGAGCCGCCAGCAAGATCGAAGGCCTCCTCCAGGTCCTCAAGGAGTCCGACTACGAGATCCTCGAGGTCTCCCGCACCGGTCGCATGGCCATGCGCCGCGGCCACCACACCACGAAGGTCCTCAAAGCCCTCGGCACCCCAACCCGCGACAACTTCACCTCCCACGATCAACCCGACTACCCCAACAAACCCGACCCCGAATCCATCCTCCCCAACGAGTTCCCCAACGTCCACGAGGAAGAGGAGTACGACATCACCGAAGCCGCCGAAGAGCACAACGCCGACCACGGCGAAGAGGCCTAACCACGGCGCGCCTTTGCCGTTGCCAGTTTTACGTCGTCATCCTGAACGAAGTGAAGGACCCCCGCAGTTTGTCGTTGCCCGTTCTTGGCGTTGCGTTCTTGCCGTTGCCCGCCCCACGCCGTTACCCGCCAAAAGAAGGAGCCACATGCCCAACTACGCCTACGTCTACATCATGTCCAGCTCTTTCCGAAAGCTATACATCGGCATCACCACCCACCTCCACGCACGCGTCGCCCAGCACAAAGCCGAGATCAAACCCAACAGCCACACCGCGAAATACCACATCAACCAACTCGTCTACTACGAACGCTTCACCAGCCCCGGAGCAGCCATCAACCGCGAAAAGCAATTAAAAGGCTGGCTCCGCCTCCGAAAGCTCGAACTCATCATCACCACCAACCCCCACTGGCAAGATCTCAGCGCCGAATGGCAAAAAGAAGTTCTCCCAATCACCCCGTAAAATAGAGCAGCACCCCAGGGGACACACCCCACAAAAGGATCGAATCAAACCATGGCAAAGACATACCACGACGCAGACGCAGACCTCTCCCTCATCCAGGCCAAGAAGGTCGCCATCATCGGCTACGGCTCCCAGGGCCACGCCCACGCCCTCAACCTCAAGGACTCCGGCGTCCAGGTCCGCGTAGGCCTCCGCGAGGGCAGTCCCTCCGCCGCCAAGGCCCGCCTCGCCGGCCTCGAGGTCTCCTCCGTCGCCGACGCCACCAAATGGGCCGACGTCATCATGAACCTCACCCCCGACCAGACCGCCGCCAAGGTCTACCACGCCGACATCGAGCCGAACCTTACCCCCGGCAAGACCCTCATGTTCGCCCACGGCTTCAACATCCGTTTCCGCACCATCACCCCCCCCGCCGGCGTCGACGTCTCCCTCGTCGCCCCCAAGGCCCCCGGCCACCGCGTCCGCGAAGTCTTCACCGAAGGCGGCGGAGTCCCCGGCCTCGTAGCCGTCGAGCAGGACGCCAGCGGCCACGCCCTCGCCCAGGCCCTCTCCTACGCCAAGGGCATCGGCTGCACCCGCGCCGGAGTCCTCGAAACCACCTTCACCGAAGAGACCGAAACCGACCTCTTCGGCGAACAGGCCGTGCTCTGCGGCGGCGTCAGCCATCTCATCAAGGCGGGCTACGAAACCCTCGTCGAAGCCGGCTACCAGCCCGAGAGCGCCTACTTCGAAGTGCTGCATGAGTTGAAGCTGATCGTCGACCTCATCTATCGCGGCGGCCTCGCTTACATGCGCTATTCCATCTCTGACACCGCCGAGTGGGGCGATTACGTGAGCGGCCCTCGCGTCATCAACGAAGAAAGCAAGAAGGCCATGAAGGGCATCCTCCAGGACATCCAGGACGGCACCTTCGCCAAGCGCTTCCTGGCCGACCAGAACAGCGGCCGCAAGGAATTCCAGGCCTTCCGCGACGCCGAAGCCGCCCACCCCATCG
>JAMFSC010000024.1 GCA_026225095.1 bacterium | reverse complement strand
TGTGTGTTTTTTTTGCCGGCATGGGCAGCAGAATCTGTGTGAGGATCTGTTGTTCAATAACGGGGCTTATGCGGAGTTTATTCGGATACCGGCGCGAATTGTGGAGAAGAATACGCTGCTGGTGCCGGAGGGAGTTTTGTTGGAGCATGCGGCCTTGACGGAGCCTTTGGCCTGCGTGATTCGGGGGCTGGAGGAGAGCGGCGCCAAGGCCGGGGACACGATGGTGGTGATTGGGGCGGGGACGGTGGGGACAGGGTATCGGCCTTTTCGGAAGCTGCGGGCGCATGGGGTTCATTTGACTGGGGTTGTGGCGGATGGGGGGATGGAGGTTTTGCGGGCGGCGGCGGCTCGGAGGGCGGGTGGGGAGGGGTTTCGGCACTGGTATATCGATGGGGGGGAGTCGGCGGAGATTGGGGGGGTGACGGGGGTTTCTTATGGGGGGTTGGGGGGGGCGCGGGGGCGTTTGCTGGGGGTGATCCAGGCGGCGATCGCGGGTGGGGGGATGGGGCCGGAGGGTCTGCGGACGCTGCTGGCGCGGATTCGACCGGAGGATGTGGGGTTGGTGGGGAGCGGGAAGGCTATGATTCTGAACCACTTCCAGCTGAGTCTTTTGACGGAGGGGGCGGGGACGCAGATCTTTGCTACGACCTTTGTGCAGTGGGCTGCAAGGGAGTGTATTCGGCGGGCGCAGCCGGAGACGCTGCTGGTGCGGTATGCTCCGCGACAGGAGGCCCAGACGATGAACTCCATGCTGGCGGGGGCGGCGGCTACCGGGGTGGACGTGGAAGGCTCATTGATTGATGGAGATATGGGGGCTTATTACACCTGGCTGGGGATGCGGCGGTTGAGTGGGGCGGATGAGATGCGGTTCCTGGGCTGGGTGGAGGGGCGGTCGGAGGCGGTAGTGATCGGTCCGGGATTGCCGGGGGGGACGACATCGGACTCGAAGATGACGATGGGGCAGGTTTTGAAGCTTCTGGCGTGAAAACGTGTGGGCACAACGTGGGCCGTTGTACGGAAAAACTGGACAGCGGTCACGTTTGAAACGTGGTGAGGGGTGCGTCTTTCCTGGGTGGATGTGACTTTGAGTGTGTGTTTTTTTGATGCGTGGTGCGGGTGGTGTTTCTGCGGGGCCGGCTTGTCAAGTGGGGTGGGTTATTTCTTCTTGCGACAATTCTGGAGGTAGAGGACCAGGGCGTTGATCTCTTCTTCGGAGAGGGCGTCCTGGAAGGCGGGCATGCTGGCGCTTCCCTGCTGGATCTGGTTCTTGATGAAAGGGGGTTTGCGGCGGAGGCCAACGGCGGAGAGGTCGGGGCCCTTGGTTCCGCCCTGGCCGTTCATCTGGTGGCAGTGGGTGCAGCCGCTGGTCTGGAAGAGTTGTTCGCCGGTGGGGTGGGATTTCTCTTCGGGTTGCTGGGAGTGGAGGGGGAGGGTTAGGAGGAGGCAGGCGAGGAGGGGGAGGCGAAATACGGGGGTCCCTCCACTTCGCTTCGCTTCGGTCGGGATGACGAGATGTGGTGGGGGGCCAAGATGGATTCGTTTGGGGTGCTGCGGGATGGATTGGTGGAAGGTTCGGTAACCCTCCGGTTGATGCCATGGCGCTCCGGCCCACCTTAGGCACGATAAGACGGTGCCGAAGGTGGGGCACCCAGTCTGGTGTCTACGGGACATTGGTGCCGGCTCCATTACTGGGCGTTGCCGGTGGCGGATTGGGAGAAGGTCTGGGGCATGGCTCCGGGGGCGGAGAGGATTCCGTTGGGGGTGTGGACGTGCCAGGGGACGCTCTCTTCGGCGATCTCGTTGTGGTTGCGGAGGAAGGTGAGGGCGAAGGTGGCGGCGAGGGGGTCGTCCTTCTGGTCTTTGAAGGCGGCGGCTTCGGCAGCGGCCTGGGGTTTGAGGCCTAGACGGCGATACAGGATGGCGAGGTTGTAGTGGGCGGCGAGATCGTCGGGGTCGATTCCCTGGACGGCTTCGTACTCTGCTTTGGCGAGGTCGTATTTGTGCTGCTGGTAGAAGCTGAAGCCGAGTTCGCGGTGGGCGTCGCGGGAGAGGGGGTACTGCTTGAGGACGGCCTGGAGGTCCACGATGGCGGCGTCGAGGTCGCCCTGGTTGCGTTCGACGAGGGCGAGATAGTAGAGGGCTCGGGCGTTGGTGGGGGCGAGCTTGAGGGCCTTGGCGATGGCTTCGCGGCTGGCGTCGTAGCGCTCCCACTGGAAGTCGGCTAACGCGATGTTGGTGAAGGCGTCGGGGTAGTCGGGACGGAGTTTGGCGACGTGCTGGAAGGCGGCCTCGGAGGCGGCGTACTGCTGGGCGTCGTGGAGGCCGATTCCGTAGTTGTTCCAGCGCATCCACTCCTTGTTGTCGGCGGGGTCGGGTGGGGTGGGGGCGTTTGCGCCAATGCTGAGGGTGCGGGTGCGGGTGGTCATGACGACGACGGGCTGGGGGTAGTGCTTCTTGTTCATGGCCCAGTCGATGAAGGTCTGGTTGAAGCGGCGGTAGTTGACCTGGGCGGTGACGGTGAGGGGACCCTTGGCGTCGGAGGGGACCTTGAACTGGTAGCGGACGACCTGCGAGCGGCCGGACTGGATGGTGTTGTTGTAGGCGACGACGCGGTTGGTCCAGACCTCGTGGTGGGCGTTGAGGCCGCTTTGATCGTTGATGAGGCGGTTGGTGAAGCTGTGGGCGCGCTCGTCGAGAGCTCCGTCGGGTTTGAGGAAGCCGCTGTGTTCGATGACTTTGCCGGTTGCATCGGTGACCTGGAACTCGACCCAGCTCTCGTAGATGTCGCGTTGCTCGGGGACGTGGCTGTGGGCGGCTCCCTTGTTCTGGATGACGACGGAGGCGGTGATGAGGTCGTTGGGGGCGATGGAGAACGGCGTCGAACCGAGGGGGGCGATGAGGGTTGGGTCGTTCTCCTTTTCGAGGGAGAAGAGATCGACGTTGAAGACTCCGGCCTGGAGGAACGCTTCGGTTTTGGCGAGTTGGTCGGGGTAGCTGTAGTAGGTCGGGATGAGGGTGTTGGCTCCGAGCCAGCGGTGGGAGACGAGGGTTCCGTTTTTGGATCCGGCGTCGCGGGCCTCGGGGCCGGTGGCGGCGAGTTTCTCGCGCACCATGTGGCAGGTCTGGCAGGTGGAGACGGTGTCCTTGACGTAGAACGGGAGGGGGGAGCGCTTGGCGAACGAACTGAGCTGCCACTCGTCCGACAGGAAGATGGCGCGTTGCCACTTGTAGTCGTTGAGGGTGGTAGGGAGTGCGGCCTTGTGGCAGACGGTGCAGTACTCGGGGTCGCGATAGAAGGGCTTCATGACCGCTTTGGAGTGGCGGTCGAGGTGGGAGAGGATTTCGATATCGGAGACTTTTCCGATGATGGGGGCACCGGCTTCGTCGACGAGGACGGCGGGCTGGGCCATGGTGTAGCTTCCGATTCCGCGCTGGCTGTGGCGGTCGTCTGCTTTCTGGATGGAGTGGCAGACGAGGCAGGTGATGCCGTCGTCGTCGGATTTGCGCTTCTGCTCGACGCCTTTGGTCATGGAGCCGGAGACGAGGGCGATGGGGTTGTGGCAGCCTTCGCAGTGGCGGGCGTACTCGACGCCTTTGGTGTCCATGAGGAGCTGGACGTTTTTGCGGTACCAGGGGGCGCGGAAGCTGTTGGCGTGGGCGGACTGCCGCCATTGGGTGTGGGCGGCCTGGTGGCAGTGGGAACAGTAAGCGGCGTTGGGGATGGTATTGGGATCGATGAACTGGCCGGTGTCGGTGGTGGCGTTCGAGGGGAGGAAGGGGGACTTGTCGTCGAAGTGGGCGAAGTAGTGCTCGGAGACCTTGTCGGAGTAGATTTTGCGGGTGGCGGCGGGGTTTTCTTCCGCGTGTGCGACGGCGGGGGGCGTCCAGAGGCGGGAGAACGTATACGCCGCTCCGCAGAGGAGGAGGGCGGCGAGAGCTACTCGGGAATTCTGTGTTCTTGGACCCACTGCGGAGACCCCTGATGTGTGCAGATGTGCGGCGGAACGGGCGCACCGTGCAACAGGAACGATACCGGGTTCGGGTGGTGATTGTCACCCATGCAGGGGTGGAGGGTTTTATCCATCGAAAGGTGGAGGTGCGAGACGACCGGGGATTGTCTTGGGGAATAATAGAGTCTGCCGCGGAGTGTGGTGGCGCTCCGACCCACCTTAGCGACGATGAGACGTGTCGCGAAGGTGGGGCACCCGGCTTTATTCCGACTTCAGGCGGATTGGAGGATGGGTTCGGCGGGGATTGCGGTGGGCTGCGCGGTCTTTCTGGGTGGGGTGGATGGGGCGTCGATGAGGAGGCGGGCTACGGCGTGGGCGATGGGTTGGTGGGTGGGGTCTTCGAAGCTGGAGAAGGCGGGGGAGGGGTTGACCTCGAAGCAGAACCACTCGCCCTGGGGGGTGCGGCGGAGGTCGAGACCGGCGAGGGGAAGGTTCATTGTTTGGGCGACTCGGACGCAGCGGGCGGCGATCTCTTCGGGGAGGTCGCAGGGGGTGGCGAGGTAGGGGGTGGCACCGTAACGGTAGTCGACGGCGGTGGAGGTGATGGAGCAGGCGAAGACCTGGTCGCCGACGACGTGGACGCGGTACTCGGTGCCGGGGATGTACTGCTGGAACTGGGTGGGGCAGGAGGCGACCTGGGCGAGGCGGTCGAGGTGCGCGGGGGAGAGACGGGCGACGATGCTGCGGGTTCCGCTGACGGATTTGTAGATGACTTCGCGGTGCTGGTTCCAGAAGGCGAGGGCGTGGGCGGGGTCGGTGGTGAGGAGGGTTTCGGGGGTGCGGAAGCCGAGGGACTCGATCCAGGCGGACTGGAAGGGCTTGGAGTTGTTGGCGAATCCGGCTTCGGGACGGTTGAGGACGAGGGCGGGGGTGAGGTCGGCCCAGGAACAGAGGATGTCGTCGACGGTGAGGGCGTGGCGGAGGGCTTCGGTGTCGGAGGCGGCGATGGAGGGGAGGTCGCGGGAGTCGGAGGGGCGGAGGTAGACGGCGGTGATCTGGGTGAGGTCGATGGTTTGGCCCGGGAGGCGGAGCTCGCCTTCGAGGGTGGCGCCGATGTGGAGGTCGATGGAGGTTTTGAGGATGTCTTGCTGGTTGAGGAAGATGGGGTTGGCGCCTTGTTCGAGGAGGGCTTTGTGGACGGCGGCGACGGGGGAGTCGGAGAGGAGGCCCCAGAGGAGGATGCTCATGCGGCGGCTCCGGTTGGATGTTGGAGGAGGTTGAGGACGGCTTCGGCGTGGGGGTTGGGGGTGAGGTCGGGGAAGGGGTCGGCGTCGAGGAACTGGGCGTCGGGGTCGGGGGAGGAGAAACGGACGGCGAGGAGATCGACCTGGGCGCGGTGGGCGAGGGTGAGGGCGTGGCGGGAGAGGGTGGGGTGGGGTTCGGGCTGGCCGGGTGGGGGAAGGACCTGGTCTCCGATGACGGTGAGGATGAGGGCGGTTTCGGGGATGGCGTTTTCAGGATCGGCGGGGGGGTGGTGGAGGGCGGTCGTGCGGCGGTGGGGACGGGTGGGGATGAAGGATTGGGCGGCGGTGTGGGTCCAGCGCTCGGGATGCCAGGAGGGGCCGGCGAGGGAGGATGGGGTGGGACGGTTGAGGACTCGGCAGGGGAGGCTGGAGAGCCAGGCGAGGAGGAAGGCGTTGATCTCGGCGGCGACGTAGGTGCGGTCGGAGGGGGTGATGGTGAAGAGCTCCTGCTCGATGAGGCCGGGGGTGAGGGTGAGGACGGCGGTGATTTCGCGCTGGGGGATGGGCTGGCCGGAGACGACGAGGGTGTTGGTTTCGGGGGCGGAGGCGCGGACGCTCCAGCCGGGGCGCGAGAGATCGTCGGCGGTGAGGAGCGCGGCGGGGTGGGGGGACCAGCGCTGGGCGAGGGTGCGGGCGGCCTCGTCCCAGCGGTTGGCGATCAGGAGGATCATGGATGCGGCTTTGCTGACGGGGGACTATTCGGGCTTGGGCTTGTCGGGTTCGGCATCGGTGGGGGGCTCCTGTTGGTTGGATTCGGGCTGGGGTTCGGACGGGATGGCACCGACGATGGGGCGCTCCTGGGGGGTGATGAAGGCCTCGTGGATGGCGGTGGCGGGTTGCTCCAGCTCCTGCGCTTTGAGGGCTTCGAGGTTGACGACGGCGGCGGGGCGGATGCGCTGGAGGAGTTGGGTGCGGTCGAGACTCTTTTCGATCGCGGCGATCTTCTCCAGCACGAGCTTATCGGCGGTGAGGGTCTTGTGGTCGCGGTTGGATTTGTCGAGGGCGTCTTTGGCTACGCTCTTGATCGCCATGCCGACTCCTGAGAGATTGACGAGGAGGGGCGATCCGGCGGCGTTGTGGGAGATCTGCAGCTGGCCGGTGATTCCCCCGGTGGTGGGGGGATGGAAGGAGATGGTCATGGTGCAGGATTGGCCGGGTTGGAGGGTTCCGCAGTTGCTGCCGATGGTGAAGGCGTTGGCCAGCGAGCTGGTGAGTCCGGTGCCCAGGATGAGGAGCGCGGAGTTGCCGGTGTTGGAGAGGGTGAGGCTGAGCGTTGCGGTGGCCCCGACGGCGACGGAACCGAAGCCGAGCGAGGTGGTGGAGGGGCTGATGACGGGTGCTCCGAAGATGGCGGAGCCGGAGAGAGGGATGAGGATGGGGCTGTTGGGCGCGTCGTGGACGATCTGGAGCTGGCCCGTTCCTAAGGCCGCGACGAGGGGGTGGAAGGAGACCTGGATCTGGGCGGTGGCTCCGGGCTGGAGGGAGAAGGGGACGGCGGGAAGGCTGTTGAGGATGAACTGGTTGAAGGTGGCTCCCGGTGGAGGGAGGATGGAGATGGTGGAGATGGTGACCTGGGTGGATCCGCCGGCGGTGAGGGTGACGGTCTGGGCGGGGCTGAAGGTTCCGACGATCTGGACGGGGAAGGCGAGGGCGGAAGGATCGGCGGCGAGCTGGGACTGGATTCCGATTCCGTTGAGAGCGACGGTGAGGGGGCTGGTTCCGTCGGCGCTCTCCTGGACCTGGAGGATTCCGGCGAGATTTCCGGCGGCGCTGGGGGTGAAGGTTACCAGGATGTGCAGGCTGGCGTTGGCGCCTCCGGCGGGATCGAGGTCGAATGGGAGGGTGATGCCGTTGGCCAGGGCGAAGGCGAAGTCGGTGGTGGGCGATTGGCCGTCGCTCTGGGTGATTGAGACCTTGTTGAGGGTGAGCGGCTTGCCTCCGTGGTTGGCGAGGACGACAGTCTGGGTGTCGCTGGCGGTTCCGACGCGCTGGGTTCCGGGGAAATTGAGGAAGGTGGCGGAGAGGGTGGCGACGGGCTGGGAGCTGAGCCAGAACCAGAGATTGAAGTCTGCGGAGGCGCGGCCGTCTTCGGTTCCGTTGAGGAAGATGTTGGAGTTTCCGGCGGCCCAGATGGCATCGCCTTTGAGGGCGAGATGGGCTAGGACGGGTGGACCGGCGAGGGGAACGAGGGCTTCGAGGCTGGAGATGACATCGGGGTTGGCGACGGTGTCGAAGGCGTGCTGCCAGGAGAGGGTGTTGGGTGGATTGATCGATATCTTCGAGGGGAGGATGGTGGGGTTGAAGGTTCCGATAGTGGTGGTCGATGGGAGATCGAGGGTGATGGAGAAGATGGGAGAGTTGGTCCGGCTGGGCTGGGTGAGGATGGCGTGATCGAGGGGTGAATCGCAGACAACGCTGAGACCGCCGGTGAGGAGCGACTGGATGGTGGTTCCTCCGTCGTTGTTGAGGCTGGCGTTGTTGACGACCACGTTGGTGACGTGGATGGCGGGGTTGGCGAGGGTCGGGAACGAACGGCGCAGGTCGACGATGCTGGGCTGGGCGTTGGTCTGAAAGGAGGTGAAGTCTACGAGGGCGAGGCGGGCGTAGTGGTGCTGGACGCCATGGGGCTGGGCGGCGTTGAGGATCTGGATGGAGCCGTCGGTGGCGCGGGCGGAGAAGATCCAGAAGTCGCCAGGCTGGAAGATGTTCGCGGTGGAGTTGGAGTTGTCGAATGCGGCGGTGATGCCGCTTTCGAGCGAGAGGACAGTTCCGGGGGGAGGGATGGGGATGCCGGTGTTGTCGGCCTCGGCGTAGGAGGTGCTGCCGTCGGCGAGGTAGACGAGGCCGGCCTGATCCCAGCGCAGGATGCGGGTGTGGCGGGTGGGGTCGGTGAGTCCGGATTTGACGGGGAAGCTGGTGGGGGAGACGGCGGAGTCGAGGGTGATGGTTCTGCCCTGGAGATCGATGCTCTGGATGAGGTGGAGTTCTCCGGCCTGGGTGCTGAGCTCGAGGACGTCGTCGATGATTTCGATCCAGTCTCCGGGGCGGAAGCCGAGGACCTGGTCGCGTCCGAGGCTGTCGACGGTGAGCTGGGTGGCACCGCTGGTGGCGAGGGTGGTCATGGCGGTGACGAGGGTGGAGACGGAGGCGTTCTCGCGGGACCATTTGAAGCTGGCGGTTCCGGCGACGTTGTCGGCCTGGTGGATCTGGATGCGGTAGAGCTGATTTTCGAGTCCGGTGTATCCGGTTGCGGGCGTGAGGGCGCAGGCGGCGGAGGTGGTGAGGGCGACGCCTCCGGTGCCGTTGGTGAGGGTTCCGGAGGGGGGCTGGACGAGGTTCAACCAGGCGCTGGTGGCGGGGTCGGGGGAGGCGAAGACGGAGCTTGAACCGTCGGGGGTGGCGGGGGAGAAGTTGAGTCCGGTGACGTCGAGGAGCTTGACCTGCCAGACGGTCTGGCGGCGGCCGGTGGTGTCGACTCCGACGGCTGCATCGACGAGATCGGGATCCTCGAGGAAGGATACGTCGCGCTGCCAGACGTCGAGGTACACGAGAAACTGTTTGCCGCTGACGGAGTCCGCGGTGAGGGCGGCGCCGGGGAGGTAGGGCTGGGCGGCAAAGTCGATGACGGGGTTGGCGAAGCGGAAGACCTCGATGCCGCGGGAGGACAGCCGCGACGCCTGGGAGGGGGGTCCGTGGTTCTCGGCCACGAGGCCATCGACGTAGATGCGGCCGGCGCCGATGGTGATGTGGGGCAGGTTGCCGGAGTCGGTGAAGGCGAGGATGTTGAAGCCGCCGGGGGTGGTTCCGGGGACACCGGAGGATCCGATGAGGTCGAGCGCTCCGGTGTGCATGCGGTGGGAGAGTTCTGCGACCCACTCGTTCCAGTCGGAGTCGAGCTGGACCCTGCCCTGCTGCATGACGACGCCGAAGTAATCGAGCAAGGGATTGAAGGTGAAGCGGCTGTTGTCGAAACTCATCTTGATGTCCTCATATTGCAAACTTGGGGGCTGCTATCAGGCTTCGAAGTAGATACCGAATTCCAGACCTGCCGGGAGATATTCCTTCAGCCGGACGCGCAGGTCGGTCTCGCGCATGGGGGCCAGGAGGAAGTGGAACGCACCCATCTCGCCGCCGTCGTCTGCTCCGCGGCGGATGGTGTCGCAGGTTGCGGGGTGCAGCCTGGCATAGCCGGGGCCGCCGAAACGGAGCGAGTAGAAGACGGTCTGGACGACTCCGCCGATGGGCTGGACGCAGTTGAACTGGCGGGGAAGGATGGCGACGTCGGGGAGTGAGCTGAAGCGGACACAGCCCTGCTGTTTTCGGTCGGCCCAGACGGGGGCGGGCCATTTGTCTTTGAGGGTGAGGCGGGCGTGGACGATGCTGTTCGAGACGAGGTTGAGAAGGCTGGCGTGGAGCTTGCCGATCATCGTGGTTCCGGTCAGGGTGAGGCTTCCGCCGCCGCTGGCTCCGTCGGGTGCGGCGTAGGCGACGCAGGCGGGGTCTCCGCCGTCGACGATGCTGTCGGAGATGGTGGCAGAGGCGAGGGGCGCGATCTCGAGGCCGCCGACGATGGATTTTTCTATGGTGACCTGGAGGCCGGGGACCTCGGCGAGGAGCGATGCCTTGCCGGCGAACTGCGGTGCTCCCGTGGGCAGGAGGGAGAGGCCGGGGACCAGGGTGCAGTGGCTGAGATTGAGGTTGCTGAGGGCGTTGGTGCCGTCGTTGGGGACGTGGATGAGGGCGGAGGGGACGGGAGCCGCGGGGACGGCGAGGTAGGCGATGAGGAGTCCGTTGATCTGGAAGGTGCTGTTGGTTCCGCCGGTGACGGTCATCTCGGTGGGGAGGAGGAGGGTGGGGCGGTGGCCGTCGGCGGCGCGGAGCTCGATGGTAGTTCCGGCGGGGACGCTGACGACGAGCGAGGGCTGGGCGGGGGTGATGGGGGCGTAGGTTCCGCTGTCGGTGATCTCGATGGCGATCTGGCCGTTGCCGGGGACGCTGGAGAGGGCGAAGGCGAAGGCGTCCTGGAGGGTGGCGTAGCGGGCGGGCGAGGCGGTGTCGGGGAAGGGCAGGACGGACTGCTCCTGCTGGACGGTGAAGGTGTCTGAGCGGGGGTACTCGCCGGCTCCGAGGTCGGCGGAGAAGCCCTGGCAGAAGGAGACCTGCACGTTGGGGCTCGGGGCCCCGGAGGCGAGGGGCGGGAGGGCGATGCGGCCGAGCTCGGGGTCGATGGCGGCGGAGATGCCGGTGTTGGCGGTGGGGGTGTTGGTCCAGGTGCCGTCGGGGCCGGAGAGGTTGGCGATCTGGATCTCGTAGGGATTGAGGAGGGTGCCGTTGAGGTAGACGGCGAGGCTGTTGCCTTCGCCGTAGAAGACGGCTCCGTTGCCGCTCTGGTTGTCGGCGCAGAGGACGCGGCGGGTGAGGCGGCTGGCGACGTTGGCGGGCTGGGCGGGGGAGGTGATGGTGCTGCCCTGGGAGATGGGGTTGTTGAAGAGGGGGATGTCGGCTCCGAGGGTGTTGAAGCGGAAGAACTGGTTTGTAGTGCCTACAGGGGGGGCGGTGGCTTTGGTGATGGTCTGGGCGGTGAGCGGCCAGAGGAAGATGGCGATGTTCTGGAGGTTGTAGCGGCCGCGGGCGATGGCGATGGAGCGCACGTCGATGGTGTGGGGGGTCTGGTCGAAGCCGGTGCCGAGGTACTCGCCGGGCTGCCAGCGGCGGAGGCTGGGGGCGTAGTGATTCTGGGGGCGAAGGTGCTTCATGGACTGGGTGGTGGCGATGAGCTGGAACTGCTCAGTGGCGTGGGCTCCCCAGCCGGTGGCGTCGCGGGCGAGCTGCTCGAGGACGAGGATGGTTCCCTTGCGGCGGCGGAAGGAGATGGTGTGGGCGACTTCGGCGCGGGGGCTGGCGATGGCGGTGGCGACACCGTGGACGGGCTGGTAGCCGATGAGGCTGCCGAGGTAGGGGATGACCCAGGGGGCGCAGGTCTCGATGAACTGGTCGTCGTAGAGCTGGTTGAGGTCGTCGGCGAGGATGGCGAGCTGCTCGTCGATGAGGAGGAGGAGGGACTGGAGGGGTCCGCGGGCGAGGGTCTGGAGGTGGCTGAGACGGAGCTGCTGGGTGGTGTTGAGGGGGGCGGCGCCGAGAAGGTGGCGGAGCTCGGCGGCCTGGGGGGCGGTGAGCGGAGCGAGGGCGGCGTCGCGCAGCTTGTAGAGCGCGGGGAGGAGGTCGAAGAGGGTCTGGCCCTGAACGGTTGCGGGGGTGCTCATGCCATCACTCCGAGGACCACGGCGTTGGGGTTGGGATCGAGGAGAAGGATCTCGGCGGGTTTGGGCGAGGTGTCGGGGCGGAGGGTGGGGCGGTGTGGGAGGATGCCGATGCGGTAGTCGAGGAATGACCCGATGAGACGGCGACGGAAGACTTCGGAGGAGGCGGCGGTGGTCGCGTTGAGGCTGCGGGTGGCGGAGACGCAGCGGTCGCCGGAACAGATCTCCTTGACGTTGACGGCGATGACGCCGGGGACGGCCTGGATGACGGTGGAGAGCTCATCGAAGGTGATGCCCTGGCCGAAGGTGCGGTTGGCGAAGCTGTAGGTGGTGGAGAGGGTGGCGAGAACCTGGGCCTTGACGGCGGAGGGGTCGTAGGCGGGATCGTACTGGAGGTCGGCGGAGAGGCGGAAGAGGCCCTGGTAGAAGGATCTCGCGGTGATGGGGATGAGGGGGTTGCCGTAGTTGGTGAGGGAGGTGACGAGGTTGGTGAGGGTGGGGCTGCCGGGAGGGAGGGCGACTCCGCCGACGCCGGCGACGGTGAGGAAGATGCCGCGGGAGGGACCGGCGGGGATCCAGACGGCCTGGGCTTTGGCGATGCCGGCGAAGGTGGTGGCGAAGCTCTCGTAGTCGGCGAGGGAGACGGCGCGGCCGAGGGTGAGGACGGAGAGGGGGGCGTTGGCGCGGATGTCCGAGATGGACTGGGGGTCCTGGCCGCCGCTGGCGGGGGAGGGGTTGGTGACGCCGGAGACTCCGAGGGGGCGATCGACGAGGGTGGAGAGGGAGTTGGCGGGGACGTTTCCGGAGGAGCCGAGGCCGGTGCGGTAGCGGGCGAGGAGATTGTTCTGGCCAGTGGGCAGGAGGGCTCCTTCGGTTCCGTCGCCGAACTGGATGCGGGCGGTTCCGTCGGTGCGGTTGACGGTGGAGAAGACACGGGCGGCGGGGGGCTCGTCGAGGAGGCTGGGGACCTCGGACCAGGCGACTCCGTTGACGACGATCTGGAGAGAGCTCTGGCTGCCGGTGGGGGTGATGGCGGGGACGTAGGTGAGGGGGAACTGTTTGAGGACGAAGGACTGGTTGGGGACGGAGGCCTGGCCGCTGCCGATGAACTCCGAGACCGACCGGCCGTTGGTGGCGAGGGCGACGTTGGCGTTGACGGTGGTGGCGGCGCGGTCGTAGCAATAGGTCAGGGGCGCGGCGAGCTGGATGCGGGTGTGGGGGTAGGGGGTGGTGAGGGGGAGGATGGAGGCGACGAGAGCGAACTCGCTGATGTTGGGGTCGGCAGCGCCGGAGGGGATGAAGGTGAAGGAGCTCAGGGGGGCAAGGACGGTTCCGGGGCGGCCGTTGATGTCCTGCACGTTGAGGGTGATGGCGGAGGATGGGGCGGTCCAGTCGGGGAAGGTTCCGTCGGCGTTGACGGGGGGTGGGGTGGTGATGGAGAGGATGGCGCCGGGGGCGAGGGGCTCGGCGGTGCCGGAGGTGGGCTGGAAGGTGAGGGTGGTGATGCCGGGGGCGACGGCGATCTTCTGGCGCTTGCCGAAGAGGGCGACGGCCTGGAGGGTGGTGAGGTCGGGGCGGAGGTCCTGGAGGTCGAGGAGGGTTCCGTAGAGGGGATAGGGCAGGGGCTGGGGGGAGACGGGGAGGGGTTCGCTCTGGGCGAGGACCTGGGTGGTGGGGAGGTTGTAGAAGCCGGAGGGTTGCGCGGGGATGGTCGCGATGTTGGAGTCGGCGAAGTCGGGGACGAGTTGGGTGACCCGGGCGCTGAGGGTGAAGGCGGAGGCGGTGACGGGGTGGGCGTCCTTGATGCGGAAGAGCTGGGCGTAGGGTGTGCCGGATTCGCTGGGGGTGACGGAGTCGACGAGGGCGAACCAGCTTGCGGGGACGATCCTGGGGTAGGCGGAGTCGAGGTTGAGCTGCCGGGGGGAGGGGATCTGGTAGAGGTTCCAGGTATAGACGGCTGGGTTTGAGTCGGGGACCTGGGTGACCAGGGCGGGAAAGAGCGTTGCGCCGGTGTTGGCGTTGACGAAGAGGTTGGGGTCGGGGGCGTTGTGGCCGAAGAGGGACGCCTTCTGGCGCAGGGCGAAGACGGTGACGGTCGCGGACTGGGTGTAGGGGACTTCTTTCTCGTGGGGCAGGGGGGCGGCCCAGGAGACGCGGGTGAGCTTGCGGAGGGGGTCGACGACGACCTGGTTGAGGATGACGATGTCCCAGGACTCGCTGGGGGATGGGGAGATTTTGGAGGTCCAGGTTTCGCGGTCGACGCCGAGGAAGAGGAGGGCGTCGCCGGGCTGGAGCTGGGTGGTGGTTCCGGTGAGGTAGAGGCTGGTGGAGCCAGTGTCGTTTGGTGAATTCGGAGGGACCCAGGGTTGGCCGGTCTGGATGGGGAGGGCGTTCCAGTCGGGTTTGGCGAGGATGTCGGCGGTGGTCTCGAAGGTTTGCGGGGTCTGGTTCTGGGTGGGGACGCTCTGCATCTGGGTCCCGGCGGAGATGGTGGTGGCGGGGGTCGAGAGGGTGGGTGACTGGCCGGGAGCGACGCGGAGGGTGAAGGCGACGTAGGCGGAGGCGGAGACGCCGGGGGATGGGCGGTAGCCGATGAGGCGGGAGAGCTCGGAGAGGGAGCGGAGCTGGTTGGCGGTGCCGAGGAAGCTCTCGTTGACGAGGCGCTCCTGGTAGAAGGTGAGGACGTCGAGCATCATGGCGGCGGAGTCGATGAGGGCGATGCTGAAGTCGTCGTCTTCGCGGGTGCGGAGGGCGGCGAGGGCTGGATAGTCGGAGCTCGAGAGGCGGGCGAGCATCGACTCCTTGAAGGAGGCCCAGGTTCCGGCACGGTAGGCGATGGCGGAGAGGCCGGGGAGGTTGTCGCGGAGGACGGGCGTCTGCACGCTGGTTCCGGTGCAGCAGCCGCAGTCGCAGGGGGTGTTTCCGGAGCAGCTCATCGGCGGGCCTCCTGATGGCGTTCGCAATTGTGGTCTGGAGCGGATTCTCGGAAGGGGTGGGGATCTTCGGAGGATGCTGTGGCGCTCCGGCCCACCTTGGCGACGGTGAGACGTGTCGCGAAGATGGGGCACCCGGCTTTATACCAAGAGGCAATCGGCTCTAACTGGGGTCTGGAGGTCATTTGCCCCCCTGCATGATGAGGGTGAGCTGACCGTGGTTGGGGAAGCTGGGGTCGTCTTCGAGGCGGGCTACCTGGAGGGTGCCGAGCTTGATCTCTCCGGATGCGAGATAGCGGGTGGTGGAGAGGCCCTGGGTCTGAAACTGGGTAGCTACGACCTTGACCACGCCGGCGACGGAACGGGCGGCGGCGTATACCGGGCTGAGGTAGACGGTCTGGCCGAAGGTGAAATTATCCGCGTGGAAGAGGCCCTTGCGGCCGTCGGGGAGGACGCCGTTTCCGAGGACCTGCTGGAGGCGCTGCTGGACGTCGGCGCGGAAGGACTGGGGGTCGACGGTGACCTGGAGGGTGATCTGGAGGGAGACGTACTGGGGGGACTCGAGTTCGAGATCCTGACCGGCGAGGCGGAAGCTTTCGACTTTTGTTTTGAGGGCCTGTTTGAGCGTGGGGGTGAGGTTGCCTCCGCCCTGGGGCTCTACGGCGAGGAAGACGGAGTACCAGCTTCCGGTCCAGCGGAGGGAGGCGACGGCGTGGTCGACCTTCGGATTGGCCGCGGCGACGGACTGGTAGTCGGCGAGGGTGATGGAGCGCTCGGGGGAGAGGAAGGCCTGCGGGGCGCGGCGGCGGATCTGCTCGGGGGTCTCGGGGTCGGTGCCTCCGGTGGCGGGGAGGAGGTTGGTGCAGGTGAGGATGCGGCTGTCGGCGGCGGCGAGATTCACGAGGGTCTCGGCGCCTACGTTGCCGGGGGTTCCGTTGCCGATGCGGAGGTTCGCGGTGAAGACGGTTCCGGCGTCGGGGACCATGCCGTTGGTTCCCTCGGTCTCGGAGCCGGGCGCGCCGGGGGTGGCGAAGCGGAGGGTGGCGGTTCCGTCGGATTCGACCTCGACGACGAAGACGCGGTCGTTCTCGTCGCTGCCGAGGAGATCCTGCTGGGCGGCCCAGGGGGTGGGCTGGGTGTCGAAGGTTCCGGTGAGGGCGATGACGGGGACGGCGGCGGAGGGGTCGAAGTCCATGAGGGCGGTGGCGGAGAGGGTGGGGTTGGGGGCGTCGGCGAAACTCTGGACAGAGATGAGCTGGGAGGCGGACTTGAAGGTTCCGGAGGCGGTGGCGAGGGAGAGGTTAAAGAAGCGCTCCATGGTGACCGGGACGGCGATGCCTGGGCTGCCGCCGGGTGGATCGTAGACCAGGGAGAGGTTGAAGAAGGAGGGCTTGCTCTGATTGCCCTGGGCGACGATGCCGAGCCACTGGACCCAGTCCGCCGGGTTGGTGGGCTGGACCTGGAGATACGGGACGGCGGGGTTGCTGGTGTCGGAGAGAGTCAGGATGCCGGTGTTCCGGAGCTGGATGGGCATGGTGGGGAGGCCCGCGGGTGGGGCGGCGGGGGGGACGTAGGCCGCGGGGATGCGGATGAGGTTCGAGAGCAGGTTGATGCGGGTGGCGACGAAGTTGGGATCGGTCTTTGTGAAGGAGAGATTGACGAAGGCTTCGAGGAGGACGACGTCCGGCATTCCCGCTGCGCCGCCTGGCGGGTTGTAGACGACGAACAGGTCGATGTTGGCCGGGACTGCCGTGTTCTTGAGGATGTAGACGCCGAAGAACTGGGGCCAGATCGCGGGGTTGCCGGGCTGAACGATGAGGCAGACGAAGCCGTTGCGATCGGTCAGGCTGAGTGCGCCGGTGCCGGGGAGCATGACGACGGATGGAGTCACGGGGCTTCCGGCCAGGGGCAGAGGCACGGCCTGTGTGAGGGGGCTGAGTGGGAGGACCGGACGGAACCGCACGGGGAGGGGCGCGGGGGTGCTGGTGGCGCAGTGGCCTCCCGCGTGGCTGGCGGGGTAGAAGAGGGTCGGCTCGGGTACGGTTCCGACGCTGGCGTTGGTGAGGGAGAGGCCGTGATCGGCGAGGACGACGTTGCCGTAGGCGATGCTGACGTCGGTGGCGAAGGCGTTGCTTCCGTCGGCCTGGGTGACGAGGGCGGAGAGGCAGAGAGGGAAGGTGAGGGCGTCTTCCTGCGCCCATTGGATCTCGGTGATGGGGGTGGGCTTCTGGGTGGCGGGGTTGGTGAGGGGCTTGCCGGTTCCGGCTTCGAAGAGGGGGTCGACGAGGGGGTTGCCGTAGGCGTCGAGGGTGGCGACCTGGGTGAGGCGGACGGCGATGCGATGGCGGAGATCGGCGTCGGGGGCTGCGCCGGTCTCGGGCCCGAGCATCTCGACGAAGATAAGGACGTCGCCGGGCTGGAGGTTGGGATAGGAGCCGGAGAGGGTCGCCTCGGTGGCTCCCACTGGGAGGCAGCAGCGGGTATCGCCCCAGGTGTAGAGGGAGATGAGGTTGTGCTCGGGGAAGAGCATCTCGTTCTGCATGGGCTCGAAGATCTGCGTGCCGGCGTCGAGGGCGGCCCGCTCGTTGCCGGTGCCGACGGCGAGGGTAGCGGGCATGCCGGGCGCGTCCGAATAGAAGCGGGTGAGGGTTCGGTCGAGGAAGACTCCGGTTCCGGTTGGTCCGGTGACCTGGAGGTGGACCCAGGCGCGGGCGTTGCAGCCGTCGTGGACGCGGTAGTCGACGAGGAGGGCGTGGCGGCGGAGGGAGATGCGGCTGCGGGCGGTGTCGAGGTAGGCCTCGGTGGCGATGGCGTCCTGCTGATAGCTGAGAAGGTCTCCGCGATAGGCAATGAGTTCGGCGAGCATGACGCCTAGGTCGGCTTCGGTCGAGTTGCTCCAGGAGGGGAGGAGCTGGGTGAGGCGATCGAGGAGGAGGGTGCGGAAGCTGCCGTAGTCCTTGGCGAGATAGTTGATGGGTGGGGGTGGGGTGGCGGGTGTGGCTTCTGCGCAAGTCTGGGATTGGGGGCCGCAGTCGAAGTCGGGGCCGCAGTCGACCTTGAAGGAGAAGGACGCTTCGGCGAGTTGCGGGTCGAAGCCCTGGAGGACGTCGGTGAGGTCGAAGGGATTGCCGGCGGCCTGGGTGGTGGAGTTGACCAGGCGCAGGGTGTAGGTGGAGAAGTCTCCGGACTGGCTGGTCTGGATGATGAGCACGTTGGGGTCGGTTGCGGCGACCGAGATCGAGGTAGCGGAGACGGCGGTGATGCTCTCGCCGCCGAGGATCATGATGTTGGCCGGGGTGAGGTTGGTGGGGGCGGGCTTGAGGCAGTGGACCAGCAGGGACGGCGGCACGGTGGTCGTGGTGGTTGAGGGGTCGATCACCTCGAGATAGTCGATGCCGTTGAGCGGGATCGTGGCGTTTGAGAGGATGGCCGCCTTCCGGTTTTCGTCGCAGCAGGTGTAGATCATGACGGTGCTCCGAACTGGAAGGTCTGGACCTGGGTGACGTCGGTGTTGACCGGGGTGTAGGCCACGGTGACCGAGAGGACGGCTTCGACGGAGGTGGCGGTGACGGACTGCACGGTGACGTAGTTGGCGAGCCACTTCTGGAGGGCGGCCTGGACGGTGAACTGGGTGGCGGCGGCCATCTCCGGGCTGTTGGGAGCGAAGGCGAGCTGGAGGAGACCGCTGCCGAAGTCGGGGAGGTTGACGCGCTCGCCGGGCGAGGTGAAGAGGACCTGCTCGATGATCTGCGTCATGTAGTCGGTGAGCGCAGCCTGCTGGGTGCGTCCTCGACCGTCGAACTGGTATGCGAAGTTCAGGTTCATCGGTGTGCCTCTTCCCTGCTGCTGCTCGCTGCGGGCCCGGTTCGCATCATGTTGCGAGGACTCTTGTCTGCGCCTGCACCGGAAGGAGCGGCGTGCTGGTGGGGACGCACATCGCCATGCCGGTGAGGATACATACGGGTGCTCCCATGGACATGACGCGGACCGCGCCGATGGTCCACTGCGCGGTGACGCATGGGCCGTTTCCGGCGGGCGGGACGAAGGCGCATCCAGCCACGGTGTAGGGTGCCTGGATGGTGGTGATGGGCATGCCGGTGACCATCACGCGTGGACTTGGCACGGTGGGCAGGGCCTGGCCGCCGTGTGCGCAGGTGATGGTGGCGCCGAGATGGAGGATGGGGCCTGGCATGGTCAGATCACCGTGAGGGCTTCGAGGTTGATGGCGACGGCGGGACCGATGAGCGTGATGGTCGCCCCCTGGCCGTTGCTGATGTATATGCCGGTTTCGTTGACGACGATCATGGCTCCGCTGACGCTTTTGAGGACGATGCCTCCGGTGACGGGGGTGGGTGGGCCATCGCTGAGGAGGATCATGTTCTGGCCGGTGGTCTGGAGGAGGATGTTCTGGCCGGGAGGGATGGCGGGCGGGGCGGTGGCGAAGATCGGCACGTCGGCCACGAGACCCCAGAAGCCTCCGACCCAGATGGGATAGTTGGAGTCGCCCTGCTCGAACTCGACCCAGACCTGCGAGCCGAGGGGGGGAACGATGAAGATGCCCGACTGGATGCCAGCGGCGGGGACGCAGGGCATGGCCCAGCTTGAGGGCAGCTCGCCGAAGACGTCAGGGACCTGCACGAGCACGCGGCCGATCTGCTCGGGATCGAGGTTCTCGATGACGAGGCCGCGGTACTTGCCGTAGAACTTGTTGAGTCCGCTATCCTGCGGGCTTCCGTCTTCATCACTCATAGGTTCACCGTGGGGACCGTGGATACGAGGCCGTTGCGGGTTAGGGTGAAGTCCTGCTTGTACTCTCCCCGCTTGATCTTGTGGGTGACGCTCTTGACGTAGTACAGGCCGTCGAAGGCCGGGCCGGCGCCGCGGACGCCGACGAGTTGACGTGCCTTTAATACACCGCCGTAGCGGGTGACGTCGAGGCTTCCCTTGCACTCGACGACCTCGGCGTTTTTGGCGGACTGGGCGAGGCCCATCATGATGGCCTGTGGAATGGGGAGCTTGGAGAGGTCCTTTCGCATGGGTGTCAGATCGGGCGGAAGGAGGTTGGTGGGAAGCGGTGGGATGAGGCCGAGGGGGGGATTGAGGGGCGTGATGGGAGGCATCGGGATCGGAATGCTGATGCCGGTCTCCTGGTTGTAGATGTAGACGATGGGAAGCTTGTTCTGCTCCTGATGGAAGGTGAACTGGAGGCTTTCGACGTTGGTGTAGGCGTCCATGTCGGCGCTGAGTGCGGGCTGGACGGGGCCGATCTTGACCTGGGGTCCCCAGTAGGCTTTGCTGACTCCGGGGACGGGGCCGGGGTCGATGTAGAAGACGTAGCCCGCCTGTTCGGCGAGATGCTGGATGTACTTGAGGTCGGTTCCCTTCTGGCTGGGGATCTGGTCGATGGGAAGAGGCACGAAGAGGAGAACGCTGGGGATGACGAGGGGGATGATTCCGAAGAGGGAGTACTTGAGCAGGATGAGGGCGATGCGGGCCTCGGCGGGACAGGCGGGAAAGGGGAAGCCGCTCCAATCCGATTGGTCCATGAGCGCGGTGAGGTCTTTGCCGAGGAGGGTGAGGGTGGAGTTCGAACCCTTGTCGCCGGGAGCAATGTCGTTCTTGGTGATGACGCCGTCGATGAGGACGTTGGTCACGCCGTTGACGGTGGCGACGATGACGACGCGCATGAACAGGAGGGGCATGCCACCGGTGAGCAGGAAGAGGATGTTGAGGGGCGACTGCTTGTCGATGCTGAAGACGAGCTTGAAGCCGCTCTGGCCTACATCTTCGACCTTGACCTCTACCTCGGCGAGCGCATCCATGACCGGGCGGGGCGCGGTGAGGGGGAAGATCGGGCCGATCATGAGGCTCATCTGGACGCTCTTAAGCACTCGGGACCCCCGGGGTTCCCTGCGGGAGGGTGATGTTGAGGACGCGTCCGGGCGTTTCGACGAGTTCCTCGGGCCGGGTGGCTCCGTTGGCGTCGCAGAGGAGCCATGCCATCAATGGGTCGCCATAATATTTTGCGGCGATGAGGTCGAGGCGGTCGCCGTTGCGCACGGTGTGGGTGGCCATGGTGGAGAAGTTGGGCGGGCCGGGCTGGGGCACGAAGCGGCGTTGCAGGTAGGTCACCATCTGGCCGTCGGGACCGGTGTAGGTCTGGGTGCTCCAGCCGAAGTAACGGCTGTCGGTGGGGAAGCTGACGGAGGGCACGACGCCCATCTGGATCATGGAATCGAGTGGACTCTTCATGGCAGGCTCCCGAGGCCGAGGATGGAGCTGGCCACGTTGGTCATCTTTGCGGCAAGCTGCTGCTTGTTGCCGAGGTAGGTCATGAAGAGGCGGCCGCCGGGGCTGTCGAAGCCGAGGTCGTCGACGTTGAGGACACGGAGCCCGAGGCTGACCTTGGCGCGGATGGGGTTGAGGTTCGGATCGAACGCCTCTTCGGTGATGGAGAAGTCGGTGATGCGGACGGGGACGACGCGGCTCTTGCTCCAGATGAAGAGGGTGAGCGCCTGCTGGAGGGGGATGATTTCGAGCGTGCCCTGGTTGGCCATGGAGTCGTCGGACATGAGCGTGGCGACGGTTGGGTTCACGAGCATCTCCAACTGTGAGAGCTGGGGTTGGAGGCCGAACTGGACGGAGTTGGGGAACTGTTTGGGGAACTCGAGCTGGTCGGTGGCGTCGAGCTCGGCCTCGATCTTGATGGTTTCGACGGCGGGTCCGCGGATGCGGAGGGCGTTGACTCGGACGCCATCCTGGCCGCCCTGCACGGCCTGGATCTGGAGGGTGCGGGTGAGGGTGTCCGGGTTGTACTGGAGCGCGATGACGTTGCGCACGGCCGAGGTCACGGGGTCCATGGTCACGATGCCGCCCTTGACGAGGCGAGGCGTGCTGCTCATGCTGCTCATGGGGTGAGGCTCCCTTCGGTGGATCGTGCGGCGATGGTGTTGGCTGGGGTCATGGTGCTCCTGATTAGAAGTGTCCGGTCCACTGGGCCCCGGCTACGAAGGACGACCTCTGATCGCTTGGCGGGCTGGGTGGTGTGAAACGGGAGTCGAGGGCATTGTTGGGGCGCATCAAGCCGCCGCCAGCCTGGATCATGCCTGCTCTGCCGAGGTTGAACGCCACGCCGACGGGCATGGCCATGGGCGAATCCTTCGATGCCTCCAAGTTGCGCAATGGGCTGAAGGGCATCTGGTTGACGGTGACGGGGGTTCGCTTCTCGGCCGCGGCGATCTTTGCATCCATGCGGAGGCCGCCTCCGTTGCTGGCAAGGCCCTCCCACCACGGGTCTTTGGGGTCGGGCGGGCGGAGATAGTGGCGGACCTTCTTCATGACGATCGACTCCATGAGCTGCGCGCGCTTTGAGGGATCGGGTTCGTTCTTCATCACACTGACTACGTCGGCGGCGAGCTCCTGGATGACCAGCGCGGCGATACGGCGGGCTTCGGCGAACCCGGCGCTCTGCGAGGTGTCCTTGTTCATGTTGGCGTGGGAGGTGGTCTCGGTTTTGGCCTTGGCTGCAGCCCCCTGCGCGGCGTAGTACGGGGCCATGGTTTGCGGCGCGATACTGCCCAATACCTGGGACGTAGACGCGGTCTCGTTGCCGGGCTCGGTGCTTACGCTGGCGGTCAGCAGATCCTTGCCGAAGCGATCGTCCTTGTGGGTGAGTTCGATGAAGTTCGAGTGCGCGAAGAAGTCCTCGACGGTGTGGAAGGCGTTACCGAGGTGTTCCATGCTCTCTTTGCCCATGCCCCCGTAGGCGAGGTCGCGAAGCTGCGCGGCGATGTGCTCGATGGGGCCGAAGTCCTCGTGTTTGGGATCAAGATAACGATACTTCTGCGGGCCGACGCCGCGGCTGCGCCAGCGGTCGTTCTCTACGTCGAAGATGAAGTTGTCGATGTGCTCGTCCGGACCGTAGCCGCCGAACTGCTGGGCGTGACCAAGGAGGATGGCGTTGGCCGCGGAGGGAAGCTGGCTGTAGTCGCGCTTGACGTTGCCCATCTCGAGACCCTTGATCTGCTCGGGCGTCAGCCCGGAACCTTCGAGGGCGGCCTCTTCGATGATGTGGTGGTTGGTGTCGGAGAAACGCGCCAGGACGGGGCCGCTCCGGTGTGCGACGCCGGGCACGCTGTGCCCCGCCATGACACCTGCGGACAGGCTCTCGGCCTCATGCTCCTGCGCGGAGTTCGAAGGTCCGAGGCTCGACAGGGACTGTGGGGATGGGCCGGACTGTTGCGCGACATGCGTCAGTTCGTGGGCCAGGAGGCGCTGCCCGGAGGGTGTGGCGGGGTTGTAACGGTCGTGTCCGAAGACGACGTCGTTGCCGACGGTATAGGCCTGTGCGGAGACGGCGCGCGCGGAGGCGGCGGCGTCCTGGCCGGTATGGATCCGGACGCGGCTGAAGTCGTGGCCGAAGCGGGCGTTGAAGATGCGGCGGGTGGAGGCGTCGAGGCTGTGCGCGGGCGAGTCGAGGCCGTGGCGCAGAGCACCGGCGGTCTTCTGGACACGCGAATGCGACGATGCATTCCCGCGCGCGCTGCGCCGCGACGCCTGTTCGCCAACGCCTGGCCATGCTCTCGTCTGATGTTGCGCGAAACTCACCCTGAATCTGCTCCTCTCCGTTCGTGCTCAGCGCCGCATCAGCTTGCCCCTGGTAACCAGGGCGGCGATGATGGCGACCACGTTATCTGTAATCAGCTTGACGACCGAGGCGACGAGGCCCGGGTCGGTGGGGTTGGTGCCGGCGGTCACGGCATCTTTGACCTGCTTGCGTCCGGCGGCGGCGGAAGGGCGCGGAACGAAGTCCCAGACCTTCTTGAACAGGCCCGGCAGATTGAGCGGGCCGCTCATCTTGAAGACCCCGATCACGTTCAGTTGCGACTGGGCGACGGCCTTCTGCCCGATCTCGAGCGAGCGGGTGTCGCCGCCGACCGGGAGCGTCTTGGCACCCAACGTTCCGTCGCCGGCGAGATCCCAGTGGTCGCCCATGGCGTTCTCGACCTTGACGCCGCTGGTGTTCAGCTTGTCGTGCGTGCCCTTGAGCACGGCTCCTTCGAGCAGGCTGGGCTCCTGTCGATGGACCGCCTGGAGAAGCTTTGAGAGGGTATCGGCATCGTCGATCGGCGCGTGGACCGAGGTCATGTCCGTGCACGGCGCCGGGGGATGTGGTTTCAGCAGGCCGAAGCAGTCGACGGTCTTCATGAGCGAGAACTGAGCGCTGACGTTGCCAGCCCAGGACTGGGTCGCCACGTTGTCGAAGAATGCCGTCGAGGCGGGGAGAAAGGCCGTGCCCGCCGCATTCTGTGGAAGATTGGCCTCGAACATCTCGGTGAAGTCTTTCCGGTTGATGAGATGGCCGGCAGAGAAGGCGTCGGTGAGAAAGTGATCGCCAAAGGCGTTGGTCGCGAGCGCCAGATCCTTGTCTCCCTGCTGCGAGGACTTGAGCGCCGTGGTGTGGTGCTTCTCCCACTCCGACTTGTTATCGGCGGTGCTCTTGCCGGAGACGGTGGCGAGCGCGGGGTCGGAGGGTGAGAAGTGGGTCGCATTCTTGGTGGCCAGCTTCATGTAGCGGCCGCCGGTGGCCTTGTCCCACTCGTCGTTGGTGACGTCTCCCTTGGCCTTGTCGCGCTTGATGAGGACGGAGAGGGCCTGGAGCTCGGAGACGGGGGCGTTGAGCATATCGGTCGGCGTCTCGTAGAAGTCTCCCATCGAGATACCTTCGCCATAGTCGAAGGTCACTCCGTTCACGACAAGCTGAATCTGGCCGGTGTGCATTGCGGCCTGGAGCATGGGGTTGTTGGTGGGGGGGATGGCGATGGTCTGTCCGGGGCGGAAGCCCTGCAACCGCTTGCGCGTCAGGTCGTCCCAGTGCATCAGTTCGGCCTTGTTGGCGGCGACAAGTTCGGCGAGCGAGATCTGGAACTTCTGGGCGACTGTCTCCGGATGATCGCCGAGGACGATCTTGTAGGTGAGCTGAGGGGGACCGAGGGCCGCCTTGAGCAGAGGCTCGGTCTCGCCGAATCTGGTGTGTTCGCCAGTCTCGTAGCGTTGCAGGGCAGCGGTTCGCATGGCATTCCGGGTGAGGCCGGGGGATGGGCGGCGCATCGCGGAGGCGGTGGTCGCATGGCGCGCTGCGCCCTCCGCCTCGCGCTCGAGGCCGCTTCCGGACGAGGCGATGGGAAGGATGCCGGTGCGGCGAGAGGTGCCGGTCTGCTGGACGACGTGGGCGAGTTCGTGAGCCAGGAGATGGTCGCCATAGGTCGAGCCGGGAGCGTAGCGGCCTGCGCTGAAGACGAGGTCAGAGCCGACCGTGTAGGCGTGCGAACGGACTGCCGATGCCGATGCTGCCGCGGTTGGGTCGGTGTGGACGCGTACCGCGCCGAAGTCGTGGCCCATTCTCTGCTCGAAGAAGGTCCTGGTGTTTCGGTCGAGTGGACGGCCGGGAGTCTTCAGGACCTCTTCGACGATGGCGGGAGACTCTCCGGCGTGCTCGGTCGTGGTCTCCTTGCGCTGCAGCGTCTTCTTCTCCTTGCACTCTTCACACTCTCCTCCGCCGGAGCCACCGCAGGAGCACTTTCTCTGCACCGGCGCATCCACGCTGATCTGCCCCAGCGACCATGCGGGATGTGCGGTCCTGCCGGCCATGATCTGGTCGGCCACGCGATCGGCGTCGTGCTCGAATGAATCGTTGGCGCGACCGATGCGGCGTCCGCTGCCAGGCTTCCGTGTGGGCGCGGTTTCGGTCTTCGGTGTGGCCAGCGCGTAGGTCATGGCTTCAACCCCCGGGCGACTGCGCCTGCCAGTTGCGTTCCGAACTTGCGGCCTCCGGAGGGACCAGGAGTGAACGGCATCGCTCCCAGCTTCAATACCGGGGTGCGATGGTTGCGGGCCCAAGAGGCACGATCGGCGGAGTTTGCCAACAGGCTCGACAGCTCCGTGCGCAGGCCTTCGACCATCGCCGTGCGGTCGCCGGGTTCAACCCCTTTGAGGACGATGTGATCGATGTGGACGTCGATGCGGCTCATACCCACCCCCTGACTTCGGCTCCTGAAAGGGAACGCTCGATCTTCTGGGCCTCGAGCTGCGCGGCCTCGGCCATGTGCGCCATCGCCACCGGACCGCCCGTCTGCGCGGCCAGGAACGCGGCGTTCAGCGCGATGTTGCGGATATTTCCTCCGGTGACGTTGAGCTGCGCGAGCTTCTTCCAGTCGAGGTCGCGGGTGGGTGTGGCGGAGGGGAAGACGCGGCTCCAGATAGCCTCGCGCTGGGCGGCGTCGGGGAAAGGGAAGTGGACGGTGAAGCGGAGACGGCGCTGGAAGGCCTTATCCATCGATGAACGCAGGTTGGTGGTGAGGACGGCGAGCCCCTGGTAGGCCTCCATGCGCTGGAGGAGGTAGCCGACCTCGATGTTGGCGTAGCGGTCGTGGCTGTCCTTCACGTCGCCGCGCTTGCCGAAGAGGGCGTCGGCTTCATCGAACAGAAGGAGCACGCCGCCTTCTTCCGCGGTATCGAAGACGATGCGAAGATTCTTCTCGGTCTCGCCGATGTACTTGCTGACGACGGAGGACAGGTCGATGCGGTAGACGTCGAGTCCAAGCTCGCGGGCGAGGACCTCCGCGGCCATGGTCTTGCCGGTGCCGCTCTCGCCGGTGAAGAGAGCGCTGATGCCCAGGCCGCGGCGACCGCGACTGGAGAAACCCCAATGCTCGTAAACCTTCATGCGGTGGCGCACCTGCGCGGCGAGCTGATGCAGCGTCTGTGTCTGCGCCGTGGGCAGCACGAGGTCGTCCCAGCCGCAGGATGGAACGATGCGCAGGGCGAGGTCTTCGAGCTTGGGCCGCGCCAGTGCCCGGCATGCCTTCCACAGGTCGTCGCGGCCGACTGTGTCGTGGCTGGAGCTGAGCATGGATCCGGTCGCGGCGATCATTCGAGCGCTGAGCCGGAACTGGCCGGAGAGGTCGTCGAGGGTGGCGTCGAGCGCTTCGTCCTGGGCTCCGTTCTGGGTAGCGTCCGGGGCCGCGTCAGCGAGACCAAGGCCGCGCTGCCAGAGACGCTTCTGCTCCTTTGGCTGGGGCTTGTTGACTTCGAAACGGAGGAACGCCCGCTCCAGGCGAATTGGCTCGCTGCTCGATAGAAAGAGGAGCCCCTGCAACCGTTCCAGCACACGGCTGGCCGAGGTGCCCAGGGCCGTAGCTCCGCACTGCACCAGAAGTGCCCCGGGTTGCATCAGAGACTCGCGCTCCCAGAGGATGGCAAACTGATCGAGCTCAGGACCGGACGGTGGCAGGTCCTCGACCCGCAGGACGAACAGGGTGCGGCCGCTCCGCTGGGCTGCCAGGGCGGCCACGTCCTCCTGACCGTTGGAGTCGTCGCCGCACAGGTGGAGCACCGGTGCGTAGCGGGTATAGTCGTCGAGCATCCGCGCGACGAGGTCTGCCGTCGCTTCGTGTTCGGGAGCGATCCAGTAAGGTGCGGGGCTCGCCTGGAGCAGGGTTCCCAGACGATGATCGAGGAGGTTGACCCCGGCCAGATAGTGGAGGATCCGCTCGTCGATACGGAGTGGAGCCGCGGTGAGGCTCTGGGATGGGTCCGCTTCGAGAAGGCGAAGTCGGCGCAGCGGCCTGGCCAGGGTGAGGGCGCTCCAGTGCGGCTCGGTGAAGATCGACAGGGCCAGCCCGAAGGTTGCGTAGGGACGATGGGCCTGCCCGTGCGCCTCGGAGCAGAGCGCCGCCAGTCGCGAGTCCATCTCGATGCCGGCGCAGAGAAGCAGGATCTCTCGCTCGAAGGAGCTCAGGCCGAAGAGCTCGGTCATGCGGTCGAGCGCGGAGGGAACCTCGAGCTGCGCCCGTGCCTCTTCCACCTCGGCGCGCCCGTCGCCTCGGGGGCCTGACACAACGGTATGCTCCGGGAGGCGGGCCTCGATCTGGGCGCGCACCCGTGCGAACTCCGCCACCAGGTATGCCTGGTTGGCTTCGGCCCACACGATGTTGGTCATGACCTCCATCAGCGCATCTCCGTCATACCGTCACAAAGGGTCCGGTGAAGACCGGTGGGTTGGCGTTCCAGTTGACCGCAATGGGGCTCTCCACACCGTCGACCGAGAGTCGGGCAAGATACTTCCCGGTTGTCAGCACGGGAAACTGGAAGGTGGGCGTGGCCGTTGGTCCCGCGAAGGCCACGGCGGGAACGCTGTGCGAGCCGAAGATCAGGCTCACGTTCTGCGTTGGCCTCACCTGTGGTTTGCAGGTGAGGGTGACGAGCGTTCCGGTGGCGTTGGTGGTTGCCTTGGGAGCGGGTGCGGGAAGGATGACCGGACCGAGCGGCAGGGGTACCGGAGCCGTGCTACTGAGCACCGCGCCGGTCGAATCGGTAAAGAGCACCGCCACGCTGTAGACACCGGCCGGCACGTTGACGGGGTCGTCCGGAACGACGAAGCTGACGCTGGTGTCGGTCGCTGTCACGACCGGAATCGCGGGCGGTGGCAGCTTGACTCCCATCCTCTGGTAGACCAGCGCAATCTGTTTTGCGCCCGCGAGTCCCGCACCTGTCAGCGTCACGGTGTCGCCGGGGCTGACGGCGGTGCGACCGGTGGGGAGTGTCGCCGCAAAGATCTCCGGAGAGGGTCCCGCCTGCACACCGAGATTGCGGCTGAGCACGGGCAGCGCGGAGGCGGTTGCGGCCTGTGGCTCGATCAGGACGACCGAGACCTGGAATGGATAGGTGGGGCGATAGTCCGCCTTGAGAGCTGTCCACAGCCACGCCATCTCCTCGCGCCCAAGCGTCGAGGGCGTGATCTTGATCATCTCCACCTGGTCCGCAAGGCCGGATGATCCCAGCACGCTGGCCAAGGGATTGGTCGATGGGAGATTGGCAAGGGCGTCCCGGATCTGGCTGCGGGGGAGCACCGGGTTCTCGTGCAGCATAAGGACCGCGAGGCCGAGCAGCGCCTCCGCCTGCGTATCCTCTGCCCCGTAGACGGTCAAGAGATAGTGCAGATCGAGCGCCAGTGGAGCGCTCTGCAACAGCGTCGCGCCATCCGACGAGAGGGCTGGAAAACCTACGTTACGCCACGACGCATTGTGCGTCACCTGGTGCAGGAAGACGTTCACACGCAGCGATACGTTTGCCCCGCCCGTCGTACCCTGTACCAGGTCGGGTGAAACGGACGATACCGTCACGCCACCGAACACAGAATTAGGATGGTTGTAGACGAGGCTGAGGAAGTACTGCAGCGTTGCCGTCACACCGGCGATGGCAAGGGCATTTCCCATCAGGCCCTCCCATTTCCGCGGCGCAGGTAGTCATCGAGGCTCGGGGTCTTGCGCATGGGTGCCGGTTGGGCGGGCATCGGCGCGGGTTGCATCGCGGTAACCTCGATGCGACCGATGTGGACATGGATCTCGTCAGGCTCGCGGGGCTGAAGCTCACGTTGCCGGCGGGATTCACGGCTCTGTTCGCGACGTGGCTCACTGCCCGTGGCAAGGGTGTTCTTCGTCGCGCCGTTCGTTGACGGGCTGAAAGGGGCGTTCATTGGAACGACTTTGGATGCCGAGGATATCTCCATCGCCTGCTGAGCCGGGGTCATCTCTGGAAGGAGCGGCTGGAACGGCTTCGTCGAAACTGCGTGTGCCGTCGCAGCGGACCAAGACGACTCGGTGGGAGAGCCGCCGATATGCTGCGTATACGGCTCTTGCCCACGGCCCTCCGGGACGAGCTTCACCGTGGGCGGCTTCGGTGAAGATACGGAACGATGAACTCCACCAAGAGCGGGCTCTCCCATTAAGTCGGACTCTTCATCGGGTGGTTGCCGGGTTGATTCCGTCTCCCCTGCCGTGGAGCGAGAGTCGTTGCGGTCGTCTCTCCGCTGTGGACCGCGATCCGTTTGGCGCTCCGTCCGCGATGCTCCGGAGGGAGCGCGATGGCCTTCAACCAGGGGCCAGGAGGATCCATCCTGATGAGTATGCTTCGACCGCTCCGTGGCTCGATCAAGCGTCGGATCCGAAGCCACGTTCGGCTGCGAGTCCTCCCGCACGGGATCCGTCTTCGCTTCTTTGGGGCGACCGTGAAGTGTCGGCTCAGACCTCCCGTTGTCCGGCTCGAAGTTCTGAGGCGCGGGCATGGTCGCTGACTGAGCCACCACTCGCAGGTCAGTGGCGGGATGCGGGTCTCGCCTCTGTTCCGACCGCTGCGGCGCACTTCCATAGGCCGATGCAGCGATCGGGTGAAAGCTTCCTCCCGGATGTTGTGCGCTCGCCACCATCCTGGTCAGATAACGGCTCATTCGCGCACCATCTCGAGGTACAGGGAGCGGCGGCGATCGCTCAGCGACAGGATCTCCCCTTCGCCCCATCCATACGCCGCGGCCAGATCGTGCACGTCGGCCAGCAGACGCTTCACCATGCTCTCCAGCTCGGCCCAGAAGAAGGCGAGGATATCGAGGGTGGATTCGCCCTGATGTCCGCAGACCGGGCAGCGCATCTCGAGCAGGATCTCGGCCATCGGGTCGGCCATGGCCATGCTGGCACCCACCTGCTCCAGCTCTTCGTCCGACCACGTCACGGACTTCGCCCGCTCCACAATGCAACTCTCGGCTACCAGCATCGCTCCCTTCCGCGGGTCCTCCGCAGTGATTGCCTTCGCGAGATCCCGGCTGGTGGGAAGGCGAAAGCTTCGGCCATTCACCTCGACGGTTTCATCCCGCGCGGGCTCGGGTCCATCGCCCTGCTCGACTATCATGCGTCCGTCCATGTCCAGCTCCAACTTCTCTCCGCACGCCACGCAGGATGTCCAGCCCTCCAACTGTGTACCGAAGCAGGCGCAACGCACCTGAACCAGCGCCCGATTGCGGCGGCCTATCGGCCAATCCGCGAGGTTGGCGCAGGTCGTTCCCGGAAGCGCGGCGTCCAGCACCAGAAGACCGCGGTCCAGTGGATGCAGGCTGTGTCCGCGCTCCCAAAGGGCAAGCAGATCGGAACTCGATAGATCCCTCATGGCACACCCGAACGAGTACGTAACCGATACCGTTACGTGAATGAATCCTGAAGTAAAACGACATGGAGAGCTTTTATACCGGGCGTCGCAACCGCACGAGGACGGCGCGACGGACGACGGCTAGGTCACCACCGTGCTCAACGTCGGTTCCACCGGTTCGGTCACGCTGGTATCCCGCTCCCAGCCCTCGTTCTCCAGCTTGATGTGCTCGATCGCGATGGCGTTCGCGTTGGCATCGAGATCGGGCATCGCCTGGTACTCCGACACCCAGCAGCGGAAGATCTTGTAGGCGATCACCAACTGCCCGGCCTCGTTGTAGAGCTCGAGATAGATGTCCTTGCGAAAGTTCGCGAGGGAGACCTCGGAGCCGAGACCGGCGCCGTAGTTCCAGACCAGACCAGCCCAGTCGTGAAAGGCGAGATCCTGGGTCAGACCGCGGTCGAGCGTGACGGCCTCGTACTTGCTGCGGCCCGGTGACTTGTGAGAGGTCGAGGGGTCGCCGCCGGCGCGATGCTCCACCACCTCGGTCGTCCGCTTCAGCCCGGTGAACTTGCTTCCGCCATACACGTATTTGCCATCCCACTTGAGGCGGAACTTGAAGTTCTTGTAGGGATCTAAACGTTTCGGATTTGCCTTGAACGCGGCCATGATCTCGTCTCCTTACGATTGGGTCTGACCCGCCATCTGCTGGATCTGGATGACGACAAACTCGGCGGGATAGAGTGGGGCAAAGCCCACCAGAATATTCACGATTCCCAGGTCGATGCTCGCCTGCGGATTGTTCTCCGCGTCACACTTCACGAAATAAGCCTGCTGCGGCGAACTGCCCTGGAAGGCCCCCTGCAAAAACAGTCCCTGCATGAACGCGCCCAGGTTCAGACGGATCTGGCTCCACAAGTTCTGATCGTTCGGCTCGAAGACGACCCACTGGGTCCCATCGAGGAGGCTCGATTCGATGAAGAGCGCGAGCCGGCGGATGGGAACATACTTCCACTGCGATCCCGCCTGGTCGCTGCCCTGCAGTGTGCGCGAACCCCAGACCACATCGCCGTAAACCTTGAACTCGCGAAGGCAGTTGATGGCCATGGGATTCAGGTTGCCGTTCTCGAGATCGGTCAGCGTGCTGTGCAGGCCTGTCACGCCGGTCAGGCTGGCGTCGATCCCGGCTGGAGCCTTCCATACGCCGCGCGTCGCGTCGGTGGTGGCGTAGATCCCGGCGATGAATCCGCACGGTGGGAAGTATCTTGGGCGCCCGGCTACCAGAGGGTCCGGGGCTTGGACCCACGGGAAGTAATACGCGGAGTTGCTCGAGTACTGGCCGGTCAGGCTGCCCGCGCCGTTGCCTGCGGGACCCGATCCCGCGAGCCCTGCCGCCGTGGCGTTCTGCGGGCAATCGACGAGGTAGAAGGCGCGATTGTCGTTGCAGTACTTCTGCAGATTCCCGACTACAGCGGCCTGCGATTCACCGGGTACACACAGGAGGTTGAACGCGTCGACACGGTCCAGAAGCCGGACCCCGCCCGCGCCTGTTCCGTCCGAGTTGAGCGCTGTCATGAAGAGGCCGCCGTTTGCTCCATCCTGCGTTGGATCGAGCACGATGCCGTCTGTGCCTCCGCTGAGGAACTGGCCCAGCGCAAACGGTGGAGTGACGGTGCCGGAGGGCGGAAACGGTGAGTTCGGAGCCGCCGTCGGGAGGCCAAGGGCGGCCACCGAGATGTAGTTCGAATCGTTGTTCAAGACCGTCACGGCGTACGACGGATCGGACGGCGTCACGGACAGGTTGTTGAAGGTCTCCACTACCTGGAGCGTGCCGATCGCACTGAGCGACACCACGTTCAGGCTGAAGCGGGTATTGGTCGCATCGCCGGGTTGCGGGGTCGCACCGATGGCGATCGTGTTGCCCCACGCCCCGGGGCTCTGGGCGGTGATGGTGAATCCCGTTGTCGTGCTGCCCGCTGCATTCAGCGTCAGGGAAGCGGCCGCCGCGCCGGGTACGCCAATCCCGTTGCCGTCGCTTCCGCCGGTCAACATATACAGTCCGTTGGCGGGCGCGGCCGTCGGGGTTGCGGTGGCCTTGAGCGTGACGAAGTTCGACTTGATCGTCCCCGGAGTTGGGGCTGAGAGACCGGTGTAGCTCTCGACTGTCGTCAGTGGTTTGCCGCCCGGTGCATACACCAGCGCTGCGTTGAACGTGGTTCCGGTGCTGCCCGAGACAAGTACGCCGAGCCCGTTGCCCGATGCGCCCGTACCCTTGGCTGCCCATACCAGCGTACCGCCAGCGACGGTCATCGTCAGGCCCGCGGCGGTGGCGGTGGTTGTGGCCGTGCCCGTGGCCGCCGTGGCCTGCGCCAGGCGCACGATGTACGCCTGCTGGCCGCCGTTGGTGAAGAAGTGAGAGACGGCATAGCCAAGAAGGCTGCGCGCATCGAGTCCGCCAAACTGCCGCTGAAAGTCCATGAAGCTTTCAACCATGACCGCGCTGTTCGTCGGCCCCTGCGCCGCCCAACCGACGAACGCCGCTACCGAGGTCGCAACGCCCGCAATGCTGTGCACCGCACTTGGAACCTCGGCGATATAGACGCCTGGATAGGTTAAAGTTGCCATGAGTGAATCCTCCTTCGACTGCCTGAACTCGGGTCTCTAACACGCGACCCGGCAGAACGTTGGCCCAACTTCAACGCGACCCGGGGGTCGAACGCCACGCGCAGCTTACCTTCATCACGAAGAGCAGCGGGACGTCTTGCCGGGACACATCCATCTGGGAAGAGAAAGCCTATCAGTCGAACAGAACGAACCAGGATCCACACAGATTTTCTATCGCTACGATCGGGCCGGAATTGCTGAGAACAGGATCATATCCTCGAAGCTGCGCGTT
>JAMFSC010000167.1 GCA_026225095.1 bacterium | reverse complement strand
GGACGCTGCTGCTGACGTTCTTCTTCCGGCATATGACGGAGCTGATCAAGCGGGGGCATGTGTATATCGCGCAACCGCCGCTGTTCCGGATCAAGAAAGGCAAGTTCGAGCAGTACATCAAGGATGAGCGCGAGTATGTGAATGTGATGGTGAAGCGCGCCTCCGACGGGATGATTCTGACCTATGGCGAGGGTGCGACGCAGTTGACGGGTGCGGAGCTGACGGCGTTCATGCAGCAGCTGAACGACTACCTGGGGTTCTTCGACAAGGTGATCAAGCGGTTGCGGAATGAGCGGGCTACGCTGGACTTTATCGAGCTGTTTGCGCATGAGGGAGCGGCTCCGGCGATGAAGGCGGACTTCCAGACGGCGGACAAGCTCCATGCGATGCGGGAACGACTGCTGGCCATTGAGAAGGAGTACCAGTTCCGGGCGGTTGGGGAGCCGGTGTTCGATGAGGAGCACCAGACGTGGTCGGTGAGCTTTAGCGACTCGCAGGGGGCGATCCGGAAGATCGACTGGGCGATGGCGAATGCGGCGGAGACGCGGCTGCTGTTGGGCAAGTATGCGCAGATTCAGGACAAGCTGAAGGCTCCGTTCCTGATCTCGTATGCGGCGAAGCCTCCAGCGGTGGTGACGCAGGAGGCTCTGGATGAGGCGGAGGAGATTGCTTCGGAAGAGGGCGTGAACGAGGTGATTGCGGCGGCTCCGGGGACAGTGGAAGAAGCGAAGCCGACGAAGCGGTCGAGCCGGGTGAATCTGGATCCGGTGGAGAAGAAGACAGTACGCGAGGTCTTCGACTATGTGATCGAGCAGGGGCGCAAGGAATATCAGGTGCAGCGGTACAAGGGTCTGGGCGAGATGACGGCTCCGCAGCTTTGGGAGACGACGATGGATCCGGAGAAACGGACGCTGGTGCAGGTGAAGCTCGAAGACATTGCGGCGTGTGAAGAGATCTTTACGACGCTGATGGGTGAGGATGTCGAGAGCAGGCGGAAGTTTATCGAGGAGAATGCGCTGGATGTGAAGAACCTGGATATCTGATCGGGATATCCGATCGGGTTCGGCTTGCAAGGGAAAGGGCCATCGTCTTGTGGACGATGGCCCTTTCGTTCTACGTCGATCGAGGACCGACGGACGGGTTAGAACTCGGTGTATTCGCCCTGCTCCATCGGGAAGGGATCGTGGGAGGGAGCGGGGGCGGACTTTCTGGCGGCGGGGCGGGGGGCGACGGCGACGCGGACGGTGGTTTTGACCGTGGCGCGCGCTGGAGCCTTGGCCCGGGTGGGAGCGGCGGCGTGGTGGGAGGCGTCCGCGCCGACCATGGCGGTGAGCTCGTCGACGACCTGTTTGACGGTCTGGGACTGGGCGGTGAGCTGCTGGGCGGAGGCGGCGGTCTGCTCGGAGGCGGCGGCGTTGCTCTGGGTGACCTTTTCCATCTCGTGGATGGAGTTGGAGATCTGGCCGATGCCTTTGGACTGCTCCTGGCTGCCGAGGTTGATCTCGTCGACGAGCACCTTCATCTTGGAGGAATCGGCGGTGATGGAGCGGATGGCGGTGGCGACCTTGTCGACCTTCAGCTTGCCGGCCTGGGACTTGGCGATGGAGTCTTCGATGAGGGAGGCGGTGTCCTTGGCGGCCTGGGCGGAGCGCTGGGCAAGGTTGCGGACCTCGTCGGCGACGACAGCGAAGCCGGCTCCGGCTTCTCCGGCGCGGGCTGCTTCGACGGCGGCGTTGAGGGCGAGGATGTTGGTCTGGAAGGCGATCTGATCGATGACCTTGATGATCTTGGAGATCTGCTCACTGGAGGAGCTGATACCGTCCATGGCGGCGACCATCTCGAGGAGTTCGGCGTTGGTGTGCTCAAACTGGATATTGGAGTCGTAGACCATGGATGCGGTGGTCTGGGAGTTTTCCGTGTTGCGCTTGGCCATGGCGTTGACCTCCGAGGCGGCGGCGGAGGTCTCTTCGATGGATGCGGCCTGTTCGGATGCTCCCTGGGCGAGGGACTGGCTGGAGGCTGAGACCTCGGCGGCAGCGGAGGCGATCTGCTGGGCACCATCCTTGAGCGTGTTGACGGAGATGCGGAGCTCGCGGGTGATACCGCGGACGACGAAGTTAATACCAACTCCAACCAGCAGGCTGATGAGGATCATGATGCTGTTGATCCAGATTCCCTGATTCCGGGCTGAGTCGGCGATACCAGCCTGCGCCAACATGACATCGTGCTGGCGGGCGATCAGGCGCTTAGCCCTCGCGTCCATCGCATTCGCGAAGGGCAGGAACTCCTTGTTGTAGATCGCGTCGGCTCCGGCGATGTCGCCGGCGATGGATCGCTGGTAGATACGGTCGTTGAGGTCCGCGGCGAGCGGCATGGAATCGGAGAATGCCTTGACGTCCGCGATGACTGGAGGCGACTTCACCAGAGGGGCCAGTTCGGAAAGTTGTGCGGAGATGAGCCCGACGGCAGCGGCGTATTCGGTGTGATGCTTCTCGATCGTGGAGCGATCTTTGAGATACATGCTGGCTATCATTCCGCGAGCCAACGAGACGATCTGAGCGTTTTCCTCACTGCACTGGTCGACGAGGATCTGCCTCCGGGCGACGGTGTCGACGGCAAAATGAAGAGTGTTGCTCATGCTGGAGATGGTGAAAAAGCCGAATCCGCCCATGACGATCGCTGCGAGTAAGGATGCTGCGAAGCTGAGGAGTAACTTGGTCCCGATGGTCCGATTGCCCTGCGCCATGAAGATGGGCCCCTTGCTATTGAAGATAGGTCTACCGTGCAACGGTTCGCGCTCACCTGAGTGAGGGGAAGGGTCCCCGGGATACTCCTCTTATCGGCGCGGGAGAGAGCGATCTTGATTCCCATTTGAAACAGAGGGCGACGTGTTTCTCAAAATAGAAAATTGCGGGCGGGTCTATAAGGATGCGCTGAGCCTGGCAATCCGTTTCGGGCCAATCCGCCCCTTGGGGGATGGCAATTATACCTTTTACAGGAAGGAAGCTCGTCAAAAAGGGTTTCAATTGTCTCGCAGTGGGGGTACTTAAGTTTGACGATCGGGGCGTCGCTACCCGGAGCTACTGCAACCGCCCCGATAAAGGGCGCAAGGACTCCGCCATGCTCACTCAAGACCCCATCAAGCTCTCCCTCGTCCCTGTCTTCCCTGGTCGTCTTGCACGCCTGTCCCTAGTGCTTGCACTCGTCGTTCCCTGCGGGGCTACGGTGGCTTCGGCGCAGGTGCCGTTTATTCTGGACTTTCCACGCCACTCGGCCGCGATGCGGGAGGTTCAGCCCTACTGGATGCCGGGTGTGGTGACGGCGACGGCCAGAATTACGGAGGCGTTTCGTTCGGAGGCCGTGCGATCGATCTTGCCGACGGGCAAGACGCAGATGAATGCTGGCAATGCCAAGGGATTTCGGCTGACACTGTCGAGGCGCATCGAGCTGGACGCGTCGCTTCCGGGGTACATCTTCAACAACGACCCGAAGCTGAACGACGCCTTTAGCGACGCTTATGTGGCGACGAAATATCGTTTGTTCTCGGGCAATGAGAGGCATGGCAACTATGCGCTCACGGCGATGGTTCGGCAGAATTTTCCGACGGGGCAGTACAAGAACGGGGCCGTCTCCGAGACCCAGACTTATCAGTTGCTGGGCGGCAAGGGCCTGGGGAACTGGAGCATTCAGACTGCCGCGGGGTATACGCAACCTGGCGCGAAGGGGCTAGCGACGATCGGCCGTCCGGTGACGTTCAACAACAACCTGGCGTGGCATGTGCGGCGGAGTCTGTGGATCGAGGTCGAGGACAATCCGACGTGGTTTCACGGGGGCAAGAATGACGGCAAGATGATGAACTTCGTGACGCCGGTGGTTGGGCTGGCGCGGATTCATCCGAAGTCGTGGGGGGAGCAGAGCGTCAAGTGCTTCACGATCGTGGCCGGGATGCAGGTGGCGACCTCGACCTTCAGGACCAGCAACCACAACCTGATCGTGGACTTCAGAACGCACTTCTAGAACGGGGAGGGGGCTTGAGTTCCATACCGTTGGCGCCTCTCCGGAACATGGGGGGCGCCTTCGACGCAGGTTGCCTGAAGGATGGGGCTCGCGTGCTGCGGTGCGGCCCCGGCCCACCTGATCGACGATAGAACTGTAGCGAAGGTGGGGCACCGGACTCGATCGTGCCGGACAATCCTTTTAGCTGGAGGGCAGGTCGTGGATGAGGGAGCGGACCCTTGAGAGGAGATGGGGTGGGAGGTCGTGGATGCCGTGTTCGTGTCGGGCGTGTTCGGCTACGGCCTGAAGGATGCGATCTTCGTGCGGGGAACGGAAGCTGGCGGTGCAGCCTGGGACGACATCACAACAACAGAATTGCTTCATACTGACCCTCCTGTGCGCTTGGATGGTTCACTTGCCGAGGGGCAACCACCTCTTTGGCGCGATGTGGAACTTTATCGACTGATTGTTTCGTGTGGCTAAACTCTTTGGTAATCCCACGGGGGTGGGATGGACGGACGGATGGCCGTGCGATGTTGGCGCGGCTGGGGGGGGCGGGGCGAGACGCTCGGCGATGCAATAATGCGGGGATGAGCCAAGCGAATTCTTCTGCTTCTTCCCTTTCGGAGTCTCGACGACGTTTTCTGACGGCATGTTCCGCGGCGGGGGTGGCGGGGACACTGCTTCCGGGTGCTTTGCTGGCGATCGCGGTGCAGGGCGGGGCGAAGGCTCAGGCTCCGGGTGACGCGGAGGCGAAGGGTGGGCTCGAGAAGATTACGCCGGCGATGATCGATGCGGCGGCGGGGATTGCGGGGGTTCGGGTGACGGACGAGCAGAAGAAGATGATGCTCGATGGGCTGAACTCGCAGAGGGAGGATGTGGTCGCGATTCGGGGGCTGCATCTTCCGAATAGCGTGGCTCCGGCGTATGTGTTCGACCCGGTGCCGGCGGGGATGAGGCTGGATACGGAGAAGAGGCCGCTGAAGATGAGTGCGGCTCCGGATGTGAAGGGGCTTGCGGGGGAGACGGCGGCGGGGCTGGCGGGGGAGTCGGATGGGCTTGCGTTTGCCACGGTGCGGGAGCTGGCGGAGCTGCTGCGGACGAAGAAGGTCACTTCGGTGGGGCTGACGAAGATGTACCTTGCGCGGCTGAAGAGATATGACCCTCGGCTGCACTTTGTGATTACGCTGACCGAAGAGCGGGCGATGAAGCAGGCGGCGGCGGCGGATGCGGAGATGGGGAGTGGCAAGGCTCGGGGGCCGCTGCATGGGATTCCGTGGGGTGGGAAGGATCTGCTGGCGGTGAAGGGGTATCGGACGACGTGGGGCGCGGGGGGATTTGAGGAGCAGACGTTCGACGATGACGCGGAGGTGGTGAAGCGGCTGGATGGGGCGGGGGCGGTGCTGATCGCGAAGCTGACGATGGGGGCGCTGGCACAGGGGGATCTTTGGTTTGGGGCGCGAACGCGGAACCCTTGGAATATGCGGCAGGGTTCGAGCGGTTCATCCGCAGGAAGTGCAAGTGCCACTGCCGCCGGGTGTGTGGGGTTTGCGATCGGGACGGAGACGCTGGGGTCGATCAGTTCGCCGAGCACGCGGTGCGGGGTGACGGGGCTGCGACCGAGCTATGGGCTGGTTCCGCGGACGGGGGCGATGGCGCTGAGCTGGACGATGGACAAGATCGGGCCGATCTGCCGGTCGGTGGAGGACTGTGCGCTGGTGCTTTCGGCGATCTATGGGCAGGATGGGCATGACCTTTCGGTGCAGGCGGTGGCTTTCAACTGGGATGCGGGGTTCGATTGGAAGAAGCTGCGGGTGGGGTACTTGAAGAGTGCGTTCGATCCGCAGGGGCCGTTCGAGATGCCGAAGGCCCCGGAGGCGAACTCGGAGCGGGATGCTTATAACCTGCGAGTCACCCGGATGAAGGCGGCTTATGAGCAGCGGGCATATGATGCGCGGTACAACACGGCGGCGCTGGATAAGCTGAAGGCGATGGGAGTGGCGTTGATTCCGGTGGAGATGCCGAAGTTTCCGTTTGGGGCGATCGTTCCGGTGCTGGAGGCGGAGGCTGCGGCGGCGTTCGACTCGCTGACGCTGACGGGGCGGGATGCTCTGCTGACGGGACAGTCGGCGGGGGATTGGCCGAATCAGTTTCGGGTGGCGCGGTTTTACTCGGCGGTGGACTATGTGCAGGCGATGCGGGCGCGGACGTTGGCGATTGGGGAGATGGATAAGCTTTTTTCAACCGTGGATGTGATTGTGACTCCGTCTTCGGGGGTGCAGTTGAGTGCGACGAATCTGACGGGGCAGCCAGCGGTGATTGTGCCGAATGGAGTGCGGGGGGAGGATGCTCCGAAGCCAAAGAACGATGGCGATGGGGCTCCGGAGAATCAGGGTGGGCCAGGAACTCCGGTGAGTCTGACGTTTCTGGGTGGGCTTTATATGGATGCAAAGGTGGCGGCGCTGGCAAGGGCTTACCAGGAGGCTACGGGGTTTCATTTGGTGCGGTCGAGGATGGGGTGAGTGTTTCGCTCGTCGGGGATCAATTTGTACTTACACGGCATCGTTTCGGGTGGATGACGCACTCGTCCTCAGCATGCATTAGTTCCGATCCGAGTTCTCGTCTGAATTCTGTCTTGGCTCGTACTTGACCGACTGTCCGCATAATCTTCATTTGGCTCAAATCGACTTCATAGGCTTTGAACGTGCCTGCACCGTCGCAGACGCTGTGATTCACAATCTCAGCGGCTGCCAAGAGGTGGGCGGATCCACGAGTCCAAGTGACCCCCGCAACGTTTGGATTTTCAGGCGCTTCACAATGGACGGGATGTCCAAACGTCTTCACTACCAGCGGGGTGAGGTCTAGCATCTTCAAAGTGCCACTAAACTTCCTGACCACCACTAACCGGTAAGAGCCGTTGGCACCCTGATCGCTGGTTGTTACAAAAAATGCATTTGAATCTGGAGCCCAGAGCAGCTCAGAAGCTACACCCGGCCCGAGGTCCACATGCAGATGTCCAACTCTCCCGGTTACATCAATAACGACCTTCTCGTCTCCGGCGTACTCGACATATCGCACCACAGCAAGTGATTTCCGGTCCGGCGCGTAAAGTTCCAACGGCCTTGCAGAGCCCGATATTTGATCCCAAAGAGGCGAAGCCCGTCGGCTGTAGAAGCCCCCGGAGAGGGTATGGGCACCCTGAGTACTCTGAAAGAGAGAATTGCAACAAATTAGGAAGGCTAGTATTGAACATCTACTCACACAGGCAATATACCAGCGCCCGAGAATGCCATTTGGACGTGGATGGTGAATCTCGAGCACTTGCGCACATTGGGTCGTGAGGAAGGCAAGTCGACCTAGGCCACTGCTTTCCTGGGTCTTCCGCCCCTGGCACCGTTTGCCTGGGATGCCAGACGCTTCGCCGCAGTCTTGGCACCACCGCCCTTTCTGCCGAGATGCGCCATCCAGCGGCGATTCCCGTACACACCTTCTATCAAAGCTGGCACGTATAGATCGACATCAAGATCTGGAAAGCTGATGCCGGTTCCACGCCCGAGGAGCTCATAGTTTTGAATCTGCTCATGCGTGGCTTTACCCAGGCCCTGGACGTCCTCGATGGGCAGTACCAGACGCCGGTGATTGCTCAATCTCACAATGAGGAGGTTGAGATCCTGGATATGTTCGACGGTCTGCGCCACGGGTTCGTTCTCGTGGAGCTTTGCTGTTTCCAGTGCTGCCTCGATCTCTGCATCCGTCGTAGTTACTTTGTGCTTAGCCATGATGCTTCTCCCAGAGAGCGACCAGCTCGTCGAAGTGTTGAGCGGCTACCGCTAGCACGTGCCGCACGTCCTATTTGCTTCCGTTGCCCGGCCTCGTGGCGTCTGTCCTGTCTGCCAGCGAGACGGTTCCGTCGAGTCTAAGATCGACAATCGCCTCGATGTCGGCGTAAAAGCCATGGACGTGTCTCGGCTCATGATCCATCGTGTAGGCCGTAAATCGTATGCCGTTGAATCGAACCGAACCCATCTCAGGGAAGTATACCTAACCCGCTTAGGTTTTTGCTTCTGGTGAAACGATTGGTGCGGGTGTAACGGAAAGCAAACGCAGATTCCCTTCGGGAATGACAGACAAGAGGGCAAATGCTGCGCAGGTGAGGGTGACTTTGCTCTAGTATCCCGGATATGGCGATGAGGATAGGGGAAGAGGCGGCGCTGGTGGAGGGGCGGGGGCTGGTGAAGGAGTATCCGCGGGGGGCGGGGGTGGTGCGGGTGGTGGATGATGTGTCTTTGACGATTGCCCAGGGGGAGACGCTGGGGCTGGTGGGAGAGTCGGGATCGGGGAAGAGTACAGTCGCGCGGATGCTGCTGCGGCTGGTGGAGCCGACGGCGGGGAGTGTGCTTTTTGGGGGAGAGGATGTGCTGGCGGCAGGGGGAAGAAGGCTGCGGGCGATGCGGCGGGGGATGCAGATTGTGTTTCAGGATCCGTATGCGGCGCTGAATCCTCGGATGAAGGTTCGGCAGATCCTGGCGGAGCCGTTTGCGATCCATGGGGTGAGGCCGGAGGGTGGGGTGGCGGCGGCTTGTGCGGGGTTGCTGGATGCGGTGGGGCTGGAGCGCGGGGCGCTGGAGCGGTTTCCGCATGCGTTCAGCGGGGGGCAGCGGCAGAGGGTGAACATTGCTCGGGCGCTGGCGCTCCATCCCAAGCTGCTGGTGCTGGATGAGCCGGTGAGTGCGCTGGATGTGAGCGTGGGGGCGCAGGTGATCAATCTGCTGAAGGAGTTGCAGGGGCGGTATGGGTTGACGTATCTGTTTATCTCGCACTCGATGCCGCTTGTGCGGTATCTGTGCGACCGGGTGGCGGTGATGCAGATGGGGCGGGTGGTGGAGGTGGGGGATGTGCTGGAGGTGTGCGAAAGACCTCGGGACGCTTATACGCAGAGGCTGATTGCGGCGACTCCGGTGATGCCGGGGGAGATGTCGCTACAATCGAGAGAGAATGACTTTCGGGTTTAGCTCGCACTGGCAGTTTGCCTGGCTGGTGGCGGCGTCTTTTCTGGCAGGGATCATGAATGCGATGGCGGGCGGGGGGTCGTTTATCTCGTTTCCGGCCATGCTCGCGCTTGGGGTTCCACCAGTGGAGGCGAATGCCACGAATACCGTTGCGCTTTGGCCGGGGCAGTTGACCTCGCTGGCGACGCTGCGGGGGGATATGCGGCGGGACCTGCTGCCGCTGATTACGGTGGCTTCGATTCTGGGTGGGGTGGCTGGGGCGGTGACGCTGCTGCGGACCAAGCAGGTTACGTTTCTGCATTTGATTCCCTGGCTTCTGCTTTCGGGGTCGCTGATCTTTGGGGTCAGTGGGCCGATCTCGCGGTGGCTGCGGTCCAGATCTACGGCGCATCCGGACCATGTGGGGGAGAGGCCGCTGCCGCTGGTGTGGGTGTTTCTGGCGGTGCTGCCGGTTTGCTTCTACATCGGATACTTTGGGGCGGGGGGCGGGTTTCTGATTATGACGATCCTGGCGCTGTTCGGCGTGGAGGAGATGCATGTGCTGAACTCGCTGAAGGTGCTGGCGGCTTGTCTTTCGAACTTCTGCGCGATTGTGACGTTTGTGGTGAGTGGACGGATCTTGTGGCACTACTGCCTGATCTCGATGGTGTTCGCGGCGCTGGGGGGGTATCTCGGGGCTCGGTATGCGCGGCGAATGAATGCGAATGTGCTGCGGGTGTTCGTGGTGACGACAGGATGTGCCGTGGCGGCTTATTTCTTTTGGAAGCAGGCTTGAGGAGGTTCGATGAGTCATGAGGGGATCAGGATTGTGAGTGGGGAGCAGGCGGCGCGGGAGGCTGCTCCGGAGGTGAAGCTGCCCGCTGAGGCGGTGACTCCGGCGAAGGTGCGGGTGATGAAGACGGAGGGGACGGGGGTCGAGATCGACTGGAAGGATGGTCATCGGAGCAAGTGGACGTTTGCGTGGCTGAGGGAGGCTTGTCCGTGTGCGACCTGCCATGAGGCTCGGGATGCGGATGGGAGGAAGCCGGGGATTGCGAAGGCTGCGCCGGCCTCGATTCTTCCGATGTACAAGGCGGCGATGCGACCGCTGGAGGCGAATGCGGTGGGCAAGTACGCGATCCGGTTCAAGTGGAACGATGGGCATGAAAGCGGGATCTACTCGTGGGAGTATCTGCGGCGGCTGCCGGAGAATGCAGAGGGTTGGAAGGACAAGGGATGAGTGTGGAGACGGCGGGTGTCGTGGAGTTGACGGGTTGGAACGATGCGCAGCCTCTGCCGCTGCAGGAGCTGGTGGAGCGTCTGGAGCCTTTGTACCGGCGGCTGGCGGAGCATCGGGTGTATCGGACGATTGGGTCGATCGAGGATCTGCACGTCTTTGTCGAAGCGCATGTGTATGCGGTCTGGGACTTCATGTCGCTGCTGAAGACGCTGCAGCGAGGGCTAACGTGCGTGGTGGTTCCGTGGGTTCCGAGCCGGTATCCGCTGAGCCGACGGCTGGTGAACGAGATTGTGCTGGGGGAGGAGAGCGATCTGTATGCGGGTCGGCCGGCGAGCCACTTTGAGCTTTATCTGACGGCGATGCGGCAGTGTGGGGCTTCTACGGGGGCGATTGAAACTCTGATCGCGGGGTTGCGGCGGGGGGAAGATTTGGACGGGCTGCTGGATGGGCCGGGGATTCCGGAGGCGGCGCGGAGGTTCGTTCGGACTACGTTTGCGTGCATCGGGACGGGCAAGCTCCATGCGGTGGCGGCGGCGTTTACGTTTGGGCGCGAGGACCTGATTCCGGATATGTTCCGGAGCTTCATCCGGGATCAGAATGAGGCGATGTCGGGGCGGCTGGAGATGCTGCGGTGGTATCTGGGGCGGCATATCGAGGTGGATGGGGATGAGCATGGGCCGATGGCGCTGCGGATGATCGCGGAGCTTTGCGGAGAAGATGAGATTCGGTGGCGTGAGGCGGGGGCGGCGGCGGAGGAGGCTCTGTTGGCTCGGATTGCGCTTTGGGATGGGATCGCTGAGGAGATTGAACGGCCTAAAGCCTAAGGCGCCCTGCGCGGGCGGCGGTCACGGGGCCTTCGGCAAGACCTCCGTGACTTATGTTGGGCTTCGCGGGGTGCTCCCGATGGTCGCAAGGAGAATGGCTGGCTTGTCGTATGCTGGTCGGACTGATGAGTGATGTGCTGGCGGGTTGGAATGCGATGGATCCGGAGGCGGCGGAGGGGGCGATTCTGCCTTGTTGCGGGTCTTCGGCCTGGGCCGTGGGGATGGTGGGGCGGCGGCCTTTGGGGAGTCTGGACGAGGTGCTGGCTGCCTCCGATGAGGTCTGGGCAAGGGTCGGGCGGGAGGGGTGGATGGAGGCCTTTTTGAGCCATCCGCGGATTGGTCAGAAGAAGGCGGTGGCCACGGAGCGGTCGCTGGCTTGGTCTGCCGGGGAGCAGGGGCGGGCGATGGCGGAGGTGGATGCCAGGGAGGCCTTGGCTGACGGGAATCGGCGGTATGAGGCGCGGTTCGCAGGGGTGGTGCCTTTGTTTATCGTGTGTGCGACGGGTAAGTCGGCGGGGGAGATGCTTGGAATTCTGGAACAGCGGATGCTGAACGATGATGCGACGGAGTGGGCGGAGGCGGGCGAGCAGCAGCGGCAGATTACGCGGCTTCGGCTGAGGAAGTGGCTGGGGGAGGCTTAGCGATGGGGATTTCGACGCATGTTCTGGATACATCGACGGGGCGGCCGGCGGTGGGGGTTCGGGTGACGGTGGCACGGTGCGGGGCGGACCAGAGCTGGGCGGTGCTGAACCGGACGACGACGGATGAGGACGGGAGATGCCGGTCGCTGATGCCGATCTCGGAGGCGATGACGCCGGGGATCTACTCGATCCACTTCGATACGGGTGGGTACTTTGCGGCGCAGGGGACGACGGGGCTCTATCCTTATGTGGAGATTGCGATTGAGGTTGCGACGGGGCAGACTCACTTTCATGTTCCGCTGCTGCTGACGGCGAATGGGTATACGACTTACCGGGGTAGTTGAGAGATACAAAAGGAGCTTCGATTGGTTCATTTGCTTGAGAATCGCTATGGCAAGTCGCGGGTGCGGCTGGTGAAGGTGACGCGGCACGAGGGGCATCACCATCTGTATGAGTGGATGGTGGAGGTGCTGCTGGAGGGGGACTTCGAGTCTGCGCATCGGGCAGGGGAAAACACTAAACTGCTGCCGACGGACACGATGAAGAATACGGTCTACTATGTCGCGCGGGAGTCGAACGCGACCAGCATCGAGGTGTTTGCGCGGGAGCTGGCGGACTACCTGATGGTGCGGAACCCGCAGGTGTCTGCGGTCATGGTGAATGTGGAGAGTGTGCTGTGGAAGCGGCTGACGGTGGATGGAAAGCCGCATCCGGATACGTTCATGCGTGGGTCGGGCGAGCGGCAGGTGACGCGGCTGCGGCTGGAGCGGGATGGGGGAGTGACGCTGACTTCGGGGTTCGTAGACCTGGTGGTGATGAAGACGGCGAAGTCGGGGTTCGAGGGGTATATCAAGGACTCGCTGACGACATTGAAAGAGACGAGCGACCGGCTGTTGGGGACGGCGGTGACGGCGGACTGGACCTATACCGGGGCTGTGGCGCGGGGAGGTGCGGAAGACTCCGGGGAGACGGTCGATTTCAATGGGTTGCGGGAGACGATTCGGGAGGGGATGCTGGCGACGTTTGCGGGGCATGACAGCCTGTCGGTGCAGCAGACGCTGTTTGCGATGGGAGAGGCGGCCCTGGATGCTACGGCGGCGATCGATGAGGTGCACCTGGTGATGCCGAACAAGCATTGCATCCTGGTGGATCTGAGCCGGTTTGGGCAGGAGAATCCGAACGAGATCTTTGTGCCGACGGACGAGCCGCATGGGACGATCGAGGCGCGGCTCGGTCGGGGGTGAGGGATTGATGGGGCTGGAGGTGGGTTCGGAACGGGTGATTGCGCGGTGCCGGGAGTTGGCGGCGCTCAGCGAGGTTGCGGGGGAGACGACGCGGACGTTTCTTTCGGAGCCGATGCGGGAGGTGCATGCACGGGTTGGGGCGTGGATGGCGACGGCGGAGATGCGGGTCTCGATCGATGCGGTTGGGAATCTGCGGGGGGTGTGGGGGGATGAGGGGTTGCCGCGGCTGGTGATCGCTTCGCACCTCGATACGGTTCCGAATGCGGGGGCGTTCGATGGGGTGCTGGGGGTGATGCTGGGGATTGCCGTTGTGGAGCGGCTGGAGGGGGTTCGGCTGGGGTTTGCGGTGGAGGTGATCGGGTTCTCGGAGGAGGAGGGTATTCGGTTTCGACGGCCTTTTCTTGGGAGTATGGCGGTGGTTGGGACTCTCGAAGAGGCAGAGTTGGGGTTGGTGGATGCGGGTGGGGTGACCGTGGAGAGGGCGATTCGGAGGTTTGGGCTGGACCCGGGGCGGATGGGGGAGGCTCGGCTGGCTAGGGGCGTGTTTGGTTATCTGGAGTTTCATATCGAGCAGGGGCCGGTGCTCGAGAGCATGGGGCGGGCGCTAGGGGTGGTGAGCGCGCTGGTGGGGCAGACGCGGTTGGAGATGACGTTTACAGGCCAGGCGAACCATGCGGGAACGACTCCGATGGAGCTGCGGAGGGATGCGATGGCGGCGGCGGCGGAGTGGATGGTGGGGGTGGAGGCTGGGGCTCGGGGATGTGCGGGGCTGGTGGCGACGGTGGGGCGGGTGGAGATTTCGCCGGGAGCCGGGAATGTGATTCCTGGGAGGGTGGTGGCGTCGCTCGATGTGCGGCATGAGGTGGATGAGATTCGGCGGGAGTGGGTGGGAGAGATGGTGCGGGGGGCGGAGCATGCGGGGAAGCGGCGCGGGGTTGGGGTGGGGTCGCGGGTGTTGCTGGAGCAGGGGGCGGTGGCTCTGGATCGGGAGATGACGGAGCGATTGCGTGCGGCTACGGGGCCGGATGTGCCGGTGATGACGAGTGGGGCGGGGCATGATGCGATGATTGTGGCTCCGCATGTGGCTTCGGCGATGCTGTTTCTGCGGAGTCCCGGGGGGATCAGTCATCATCCGGATGAGGCGGTGCTGGAGGGCGATGTGGCGGAGGCGCTGGAGGTTGGGGTGCGGTTTGTGATGGGTTTTGAGGCGGGAGAGTGAGTATGTTCGAGCTGGGGAGTACGCGGAGTGCGCATCGTCGGAACCACCTTTTGCATACGCCGGATGCGTTTGTGAGGACGCCTCTGCCTAGGCTGGAGCGAGGGGTTGCGATTGTGCATGCTTCGCCGGCGGGTGGGGCGGGGTTTACGCAATATACGGTGGAGCTGGAGGCGGGCGGGGTGCTGGGCGCGTCGGGGCTGATGGGGGTGGAGCGTTTTTGCTATGTGGTCTCGGGCGCGGTGGATCTGAGCTCGGATGCGGTGTTTCGGGGGCTCGGGGTGGGGGGATATGCTTATGTTCCGGCGGAAGTTGGTCATGCGTTTACGGCCTCCGAAGCAGCGGTTTTGCAGGTGATTGAGCGACCGTTTACTCCGCTGGACGGGGTGGAGGGGCCTCGAATGGTGGTTGGGCGGGAGGGGGATGTGGCGGGGGCCGCGCTGGGTGGGGATGAGGATCTGATCGTGCGGGCGCTGATGCCGGGGGGCTTCGAATACGACTTTGCGGTGAATACGATGACTTACGCTCCGGGGGCGGCGCTGAGCCAGGTGGAGGTCCATGTGATGGAGCATGGGCTGATGATGCTGGAGGGGGGAGGGATCTATCGGCTGGGGGATGCTTGGTCTCCGGTGACGGGGGTGTACTTTATCTGGATGGGGCCTTATTGCCCGCAGTGGTTTGGGGCGATTGGGAAGAGGGCGGCGAAGTATCTTATTTATAAGGATTTCAATCGGCATCCGTTGGGGTGAGGCGGGATTCTGGTTTGTGCGTAAGAGCGAGGGCAAGGGCCAAAGCAAACGCAGATTCCCTCCGGGAATGACAGACAAAAAGGCGGGTATTGTGAGCGAGATTGTGATCGATGGCGAGCGGTTGGCGGGGGAGTTGCGGGAGCTAGCTGGGTTTACGCATGTGGAGGCTTCGGCTGAAGGAACGGCGGTGACGCGGGTGGTGTTTACTGCGGATGACCTGGCGGCTCGGGCTTGGCTGCGGGGGTTGGCGGAGGCGGAGGGGTTCGCGGTTCGGGTGGATGCGGTGGGGAATACGTTTTTTCGGTGGGAGGGCGCGGAGGCGGGGCTCGCGGCGGTGGCGACGGGGTCGCATATCGATGCGATTCCACATGCGGGGATGTATGACGGGACGGTGGGGGTGCTGGGTGGGCTGGAGGCGATGCGGGCTCTGAAACGGGCGGGGGTGAGGCCGCGACGGTCGATTGAGTTGGTGCTGCTGACCTCGGAGGAGCCGACGCGGTTTGGGATCGGATGCCTGGGGAGCCGGTTGCTGGCGGGGACGCTGGATGCGGAGCGGGCCGATTCCCTTCCCGATCTGGTCGAGGACAACGGGGGGACGCTGGCGGAGGTGCGGAAAGGGGCTGGATTTTCGGGTGGGCTGGATGGGGTTCGGATGGAGGCGGGGCATTATGCGGGGTGGGTGGAGTTGCATATCGAGCAGGGGCCATTGCTCGAGCGGGAGGGGGTGCCGATTGGGGTGGTGACGAGTATCGCGGCGCCGGCGGGGTATCGGTTCACGATTGAGGGATTGGGTGGACATGCGGGGGCGCTGCTGATGCCGGATCGGAGGGACGCGCTGTGTGGGGCGGCGGAGGTGATCCTGGCGGTGGAACGGAATACGCTGGCGGCGAATCGGGCTTCGGGGACTTCGGATACAGTTGCGACGGTGGGGACCTGCGCGGTACATCCGGGTGCGGTGAACAGTGTGCCGAGCCGGGTGGTGCTGCAGCTCGATATTCGGGATACGGATCCGGAGCGGCGGGAGGGCGTGATGCGGGCGGTGCGGGCGGATGTGGCTCGGATTGAGGCGGAACGGGGGTTGCAGATTCGGGAGGAGATGGTGAATGCGGATGAGCCGACGGCTTCTTCGGCGGAGATTGTAGGGGCGATTGAGGAGGCGTGCGCGGCTCGGGGGGTGGCTTCGAAGCGGATGGTGAGCAGGGCTTACCATGACTCGCTGTTCATGGCGGGAGTGTGTCCGATTGCCATGATCTTCATTCCTTGCAGGGGGGGAGTAAGCCATCGGCCGGATGAGTTTGCTTCGCAGGAGGCGATCGTGGAGGGAACGCGTATTCTGGCAATGACCCTGGCGCGGCTCGCTTCGGCTTAGGTGTGGGTGGGTTCGCTCGGAACTGGATACGGGGTGGAAGAGGCCATGTCGATTGAATCGATCAATCCGGCGACTGGGGCGGTGCTGAAGACGTTTCCAGCTTTGTCGCGGGCGGCGGTGGAGCGTCGGCTGGACCTGGCGGCGGAGGCGTTTCGCGGGTATCGGCGGGTTCCGCTGGCGCATCGGGCGTTGTGTATGCGGAAGCTGGCGTGGATTCTCGACGATGAGGTAGAGGATCTGGCAACGCTGATTACGCTGGAGATGGGTAAGCCGCTGTATGCGGCTCGGCTGGAGATTGAGAAGTGCGCAAGCGTGTGCCGGTACTATGCGGAGCATGCGGCGCGGATCCTGGCTCCGGAGCCGGTTCAGACCGAGCGGAATCACAGCTACGTCAAGTGGGAGCCGCTGGGTGTGGTGCTGGCGGTGATGCCGTGGAACTTTCCTTTCTGGCAGGTGTTTCGGTTTCTGGCGCCGGCGTTGATGGCGGGGAACGTTGGGGTGTTGAAGCATGCGGGGAACGTTCCGCAGTGTGCGCTGGCGATCGAATCGCTGGTGCGGCGGGCGGGGTTTCCCCCGGGTACGTTTCAGACGCTGCTGATCGAGGTGGAGCAGGTTCGGGCGGTGCTGGCAGATGAGCGGATCGCGGCGGTGACGGTGACGGGGAGCGAGGCGGCGGGGCGTGCGATCGGGGAGCAGGCGGGGTCGCTGGTCAAGAAGGCGGTGATGGAGCTGGGTGGGAGCGATCCGTTTATCGTGATGCGATCGGCGGATCTGGACTTGGCGGTGGAGACGGCGGTTCGGGCGCGGTGCGTGAATAGCGGGCAATCGTGCATTGCGGCGAAGCGGTTTATCGTCGACGAATCGATCTACAAGGCGTTCGAGAAGCGCTTTGTGAAGGGGATGGAGGCGCTGCGGATGGGGGATCCGATGCATGAGAAGACGGATCTGGGGCCGCTGGCGACGGTGAAGATTCTGGAGGGGGTCGAGGCGCAGGTGGAGGCGGCGGTGGAGGCGGGAGCGGTGGTATTGACGGGCGGGTCGCGGCTGCATGGGAAGGGGAACTTCTTTGAGCCGACGGTGCTGGTGGATGTACCACGGGACGCCGAGGTTTATCGCGAGGAGATCTTCGGGCCGGTCGCGATGCTGTTCAAGGTGCGGAACCTGGACGAGGCGATCGAGCTGGCCAACGATACACCGTTCGGGCTGGGAGCTTCGGTGTGGACGACGGACCCGGAGGAGCAGCAGAGGCTGATCGCGGAGCTGGAGTGCGGGGGCGTCTTTGTGAATGCGATGGTGGCGAGCGATCCGGCGCTTCCGTTCGGGGGCATTAAACGCTCGGGATATGGGCGGGAGCTTTCGGCGGCAGGGATGCGGGAGTTTCTGAATGCGAAGACGGTGGTGATCGCGGCGGAGCCTCTGGGGCCGGATCCGGATAAGGAGCCGATTGTGGCGTATGAGCCGCGGGAGACTGAGGTCGAGTAAAGTCCCCCGATCGGTGAGGATGAAACAGGATGGGCCACGCGGTTGCGTGGCCCATGGCTGTTTCGGGGGGGTTAGGTTAGAAGTTGAAGGTGGCCTGAAGGGTGATGCGACGGACGGCTGAGCCGGAGCTGAAGGCGCCCTGGGCGATGTTGATGGACTGGCCAAACTTGGGGCTGGTGAGGGTTCCAATGGGGGTTCCGAGGGGGACGACGTTGAAGATGTTCGAACCCTGCGCTCCGAAGGTGAGGTTGTAGCGGCGACCCGAGTTTCCTCCTCCGAAGCCTCCGCCGGGACCGCCACCGCCAGGGCCGCCGCCACGGCCGCCGCCACCGCCCCCGCCGCCGGGACCACCGCCGGGGGCTCCGAAGCCGCCTTGATTGCGCTGACCGCCTGCTGCGCGGCTGCTGCCGCCATCGGTGCGGGGGCCGAAGCCGAAGGTGCGGGAGACTCGGAGGTTGAGGGTGAAGTTTCCGGGGGCGGTGCAGTAGTTGATGGGGATGGGGGTGTAGGAGGCGGTCGCGGGGGTGCTGAAGTTGGCCGCGGCGGTGCAGCTGGCGGCGGAGGTGCCGTTCGCGAAGGCGGGGCGGTCGTTGAAGATGGAGTTTCCGTTGACGTCGGTTCCGGTGGTGATGTTGTAGGGGTTTCCGCTCTGGGCGATCATGAAGGGCGAGAGCGAGATCTTGTAGGGGAGGGTTCCATTTCCTCCGAAGACTGCGATGTTCTTGCGGTTGAAGCCGGCTCGGCCGTAGTCCTGGCCGGGGTTGGCGGCGTTGGTGACGAAGCCGGTGGCTCCGTTGACGTCGGAGTGGGCAAAGCTGAGGGCATAGAAGCCGAAGAGCGTAACGTAGCGGCCGCGGACGTTGAAGTTGGTGGTGAGCTGGTTCTGGTTGAAGACGCCGCCGGAGTTGAGCTGATAGTCGTAGGCGGTGGCGCTTGGCAGGGAGCCGGCGTAGAACTGGTGGACTCCGCGGGTGTGGAGGAAGTTGACCGAGACGGTCGCGGAGCGGCTGAGCTGCTGGTCGACTCCAACGCCGCCCTGCATGTTGTAGGAGGAGCGGAGATTCGGGGCCAGGGTGTAGATGGTGGCGAGCGCGGCGGAGGAGCTTCCGGTTCCGCAGCTTGTGGTGTTGGATGGGTTGCAGGCGGCTCCGGGATTGAGGAAGGTGGAGGTGACCTGGTTGGTTCCGTTGATCTGGTAGGTGGTGAGGATGTTGCTAAGGCCGTAGCGGTCGTAGAAGATTCCGAAGCCTCCGCGGAGGACGGTGATGGGGTTGCCTCCCTTGCGGGGGACGCCGTAGGAGACGGATACACGGGGAGCGAAGTCGCGACCGCTGTGGATGACGCTCTGGGCCTCGTATCGGAGACCGTAGCTGAGGCTCAGGTTCGGCTTGGGCTTCCAGTCGTCTTCAAGGTAGAGGCCGACGTCGGTGGTGTTGGCGTGGTTGGTGGCGACGTTGATCTTGGTGAACTGATACTGGCTGGGCAGCCCGCACTGGTAGGAAGAGTAGTAGGTTCCGCTCTTGGCGGTGAGGTTTTGATTCGAGCAGAGGGTGGTGGTGTTGGCGCAGCTCGCGTTGGGGGTTCCGTTGGCCGCGTAGCAGGGATCGAGCAGGTTGCTGTAGGTGAAGGTGCCGTTCTGGCCCGAGGTGGAGGTGAGGTCTTCGCTGTTGTAGCGCACGCGTCCGCCGAAGCGGATGAAGTTCTTGGCGAGCGCGATGGAGGTGTAGTTCTGGACCTCGATGTGACCTCCGGTTGTGTTGGAGGTTCCGGCGCTGGATCCACCGGCGGTGAAGGTCCCCTGGACAGTGAGGGTCGGCGCGGTGGAGACGGGATTCTGGAAGCCGGTGGTGCGCTGGTACTCGAAGCGAGTCTCGTTGACGACCTTGGAGCTGACGATCTGGGAGTCGCTGATCTGGATGGTGGTCTCGGTGCTTCCGTCGTTGTAGGCGACAGTCGGGAGCGAGGTGGTTCCGAGGCCGTCGTTCTGGACGGAGTTGCTCTCGTACTGGAAGCGGGTGACGAGGGTGTTCTTATCCGAGAGGGCGAGATCCAGGCGGGGGCTGATGTCGTAGCGGGTGCGCGGAACGAAGACGGCGTGCGAGCCAGCGGGGAGGCCGCCGATGTTGGTGCAGGTCAGGTTGCCGGGGGCGCAGAGAACGGTGGACCCGGCGGAGGCGGCGTAGAAGCCGGTGGGATTGACGACGGAGTTGTCCTGGATGGTGCGGTGGGACCCGCCGAGGGAGAAGGACGCGTTGTGACTGATGGGTCCGGTCAGCGAGCCGAGGAAGAAGATGGTGTGGTAGGGGATGGCCGCGCCTTCAAAGGGATTGGTGCTGTTGAAGGCGGAGTCGTTGCCCTGGAGGCTTGCGTTCCCGTGGTATTTGTCGGTTCCGGGCTTGGTAAAGACCTCGACGCGGCCGAAGCCAATGCGATCGTACTGGGCGGAGAAGGGATTCTGGTTGACTCGGATCTCGCGGATGGAGGACTTGGGGGGGAGTTGGCCCCCGGTGAAGCCGTCGACGTAGATCTGACCGCCGTTTGGTCCGGCGGCGGGGCCGGCGAGGGCGGTGAGCTCGGAGGAGAGCTCGTCGGGATCGTCGGAGAGGGCTTCGAGGTCTTTGCCCTTGATGACGGTGGAGCTGGCGTTGGAGTCGGCGTCGACGGAGACCTGGGCGGTCTGGGCGGTGACCTGGACGACCTGGGTCTGCTCCTGGAGGGTCATCTTGATGTCCTGGGTGAGGGCCTGGCCGGCGTTGATGCGGACGGAGAGCTTGACGAAGGTGGCGAAGCCGGTGGCGGTCGCGGTCAGCGAGTAGCTTCCCGCCGGGACGCCGGTAAAGGTGTAGGTTCCGTCACTCTTGGAGGTGGCGGTGAGCGCCTTGCCGGAGGTGGGGGTGAGGGTGACGATGGCTCCGGGGATGAGAGCGGTGTCAGGGTCGAGGACGTTTCCGTGGACGGTGGCCCCGGTGGTCTGGGCGAGAGCCTGGGGCGTTAGCAGGGCCAGGGTGAAGAGGCAGGCGATGAGGGTGATGAGGCGCGATCGAAGGGACATCCAGGCTCCTGATGGGGTGATACCAGAGGTGACAGTGAATCAGATACACGAACGGTGTGTTGACGGGGGAAGGTGGGTTGGCGGACGGCTACTGGCCGCCGCCGCCCTCGGGTGCTCCTCCGCCGACGTTCCATGGAGAGATGGTCATGGCGGGGGCGGCTCCGGAGGGGGAGGCGGCGAGGATGGGTTCGACTCCGGAGAGCATGGTGATGGCGGTGATGGTGGCGGCGCCGGGCTGGGATCCTACCTGAGACTGCGACGCGACGATCATGAGGGCGTCGCCGGGTTTGAGCTCGGCGAGGGTTCCGGTGGGGAAACGGGTGAGCATCTGGGCCAGGTCCATGTTGCGGCCTCCGCCTGCTCCTGGGGCACCTGATCCGAGACCTCCCGATCCCGCTCCTCCCATTCCGAGGCCACGGCCCTGGCCGCTACCCATGGAACCGTTGCCAGCCCCCGGCCCTGCACTGGGTGAAGGTGCGGCGGTGGCTCCCCCAGCGGGACGGGCTGCTTGAGTTCCTGGAGTTGGGGAAGACCCCGGCGCGGCACCGGCGGCGCCTGACTGGCCCCCACGGGCGCGGGCGGCGAGCATGGCGGCCGCCTGGGGGGGAAGCTTGCGAAAGTCGGAGTTGGCGGTGACCTTGACGACGACGGTCTTCTTGGTGGCGAGATCCTTGAGGGTGACCGTTCCGGCAGACGCGTCGATGGAGGCTACGGTTCCAGAGAGGTTGCGGAAGGTTCCGCTGACGATCTCTTCGGCGGCGATGCTTGTGCCGTCTTCGGATTTTGCTCCACGGACGCGGACCTGGTCGCCGGGCTGGAGCTGCGCGATGGTTCCGGGCTGGGCGTCCTCAAACTTGATGGAGTCTCCGGCGTAGCGGCGGAAGATGGTGGTCGAGGTGGTATCGACGGTGGTCTTGCGGGCACCGTTGGTGACGGTGATGGCACCCGTGGCGGGGTCGACGGTGGAGACGATTCCGCCGGAGCCGCGGCGCTGCCAGTCTGCCTGTTGGGCGGCCTGGCGCTGGGCGATGTCGGTCGACTTCATCACGATGACGCGGGAGGCGATGAGGGTGTCGGGGGCTTCGGCCGGCTTGCCGGAGATGAGGACGCGGTCGCCGATGGCAATGTCGCCGAACTGGATGGGCTGGGCGGTCTTGAGGTCGGTGCTTCCGGGGGCAATCTGGAGAACCTTGACGGTCTCGGCGACGGTAACGGCGAGTTGCTTGCCGGAGTCGGTAGCGAGGGTGATGATGGAACCATCGATGGCCTTGACGGTTCCACGCTGGGGTCCTGAGGCGGGAGCGGTGGTGGCGGGGGCCTGCGCGTGGACGGCGCGAATGAAGGAGGTCGGGAGGATCAGGAGGGCCGCCAGGACAATTTTCATGGTCCGGGTGGAGACAGCGGGCTGGTGCGGGTGGAGCGGCATTTCGTACCCCTTGAGAGAGCTTGCGATGGGCTGGTTTGGAATGGAGACCTGCAGGTGATACGAATCAACGGGGCAAAAGTTTCTCGCAGGAACCAAGTTTTCGGTGGAAACAATGGCCTTAAGCGGGACTTAAGGTTGAGATACGGATTGTCGGAAACGAATCGTAGAACATGGGCCGTTGTTCGAGAAAGACGCGGAAAATCATGATAAGGACGCAGTGCGGTACGGGCTGACTCGGAAGTGGGCCTGCGCGCATCCAAATGGAAGAACGAACGGACCGATAGATAATGAGTTGAATTCGAGGAGAGAAACACGATGATTGAGGCAAAAGGATATGCGGCGCAGTCGCCGACTTCGGGGCTTGCGCCCTTCCACTTTGAACGGCGGGATGCCCGCCCGGGAGATGTGGTGGTCGAGATTGCTTATAGCGGGATCTGCCACTCGGATATTCACCAGGTGAAGGATGAGTGGGGGCAGTCGATGTACCCGATGGTTCCGGGGCATGAGATTGTGGGGCGGGTGACGGCGGTGGGCGCGGATGTCACCCGGTTCAAGGTCGGAGATCTGGTGGGTGTGGGAGTGATGGTCGACTCCTGCAGGGTGTGCGCGAACTGCAAGGCGCAGGAGGAGCAGTACTGCGAGAAGGGGTTTGTAGGGACGTACAACGCGAAGGGCTATGACGGAGTGCTGGTGCATGGAGGGTATGCGAACAACATCGTCGTCGATGAGCGGTATGCGCATACGCTTTCGCCGAAGTTCGAGGATAAGCTGGCGGCGGTGGCTCCTTTGCTGTGTGCAGGGATTACTACCTACAGCCCGTTGAAGCACTGGAAGGTGGGGCCGGGGAAGAAGGTCGCGATCATCGGGCTGGGCGGTCTGGGGCATATGGGACTGAAGTTTGCCCATGCGTTTGGCGCGGAAGTGACGCTGTTTACGACCTCGGCGGGTAAAGAAGCCGATGCGAAACGGCTCGGCGCGGATGAGGTGGTGATCTCGAAGGACAAGGCGGCGATGGAGGCGCAGCGGTCGAAGTTCGACTTTGTGCTGGATTGTGTCTCGGCTCCGCATGATCTGAATGAGTATCTTGGTCTGCTTCGGCTGGATGGGACGCTCTGCCTGGTGGGTCTGCCGGAGGAGCCGTCTTCGGTGAATTCGTTCTCTACCGTTACGAACCGCCGGAGCCTGGCGGGATCTATGATCGGCGGGATGAGGGAGACGCAGGAGATGCTGGACTTCTGCGCGGAGCATGACATCGTTTCGGATATCGAGTTGATCGGCGTGAATAAGCTGGAAGAGGCCTATCAGCGGGTGGTGAAGGGCGATGTGAGGTATCGGTTTGTGATCGATATGAAGACGCTGTAGTCGGGATTCGGTGCGGGTTTTAGAGGAACACAAACGCAGCTTCCCTTCGGGACTGACAGACAAAGGGGCAAAGACCACTACAGCAGGCGCACTTGGCCGTCTGGTTCAGGGGATGGTGGCTTCGACTGCCATCCCCTTTGGTCTGCGGGAAAGAGTGCGCCCTGTGAGACGTCTCACTGGTTCGGTGGGTCGGCGCCTTGCGGGGTGCATTCGGTAAACCTTTACCTCGGGCGAGTGGGCTTCTTTGACTTCGGTGGGGTGTTGGTCTGCGGGCTGATGTGGCGGTGCTGGGAGGAGTCGCGGACCATGAGGGTGGCGGGGAGGCGGACGTTGTGGCGGGGCTCTTCGGAGGTTTCCTTGGCGATGCGGCGGAGGAGGACCTCAACGGCGCGGGAACCCATCTCGAAGGTTGGTTGGATGACGGAGGTGATTCCGGGTTTGAAGAAGTCTTCGGCGGTGAGTTCGTCGAAGGTGGCGAAGGCGAAGTCGTGGGGAGTGGTCAGACCAACTTCGTAGAGGCTGCGGAGCGCGGCGAGGCCGGTGACACCGTTGGTCGCGAAGAGAGCGGTGGGGCGTCCGGAGGGGCGGATCATGCCCTTCTGGCAGATTCCGGCGACTTCATCCTGCTCGAAGCTTCCGCGCCAGATGAGGGCGGGATCGACGGGGATGCCTCCCTGCTGGAGGGCCTGGGTGTAGCCACGGAGGCGCTCCTGCTCGTTCTGGAGGGTGAGGGGTCCGGTGATGACGGCGATGCGGCGGTGGCCCATGGCCATGAGGTGAGAGATTCCCATCTCGGCGGCTCCGCAGTCGTCGACGCAGACGGAATCGACGTCAAGATCGAGGGGGAGGCGATCGAGGCAGACGACGGGGGAGTGGAGGGTGAGGGAGGCGGCGCGTTCGGGGGAGAGTTTTTCGCCACCGGCGGCGACGAGGAGGATGCCTTCGACACGCTGGGCGCGGAGTAGGGCGATCATGTCTGCCTCGCGGGAGAGGCTGGATTCGGAGTCGAGGACGATGAGGAAGTAGCCGCGCTCGCGGGCGGCGGATTCGGCTCCGCGGATGATCTTGGGGAAGAACGGGATGGTGATGTCGGGGACGACAATTCCGAGGGTGTGCGTTCGGTTGGTGCGGAGGCTGCGGGCGATGAGGTTGGGCTGGTAGTTGAGGACGCGGATGGCGTCGAGGACCTTCTGGCGGGAGCTTTCGCTGACGGTGCTGGAGCCGGAGATGACGTTTGAAACGGTACCTGAGGAGACGCCGGCCAACTTGGCCAATTCCTTCTGGGTTGGGGGCATATGCGGAGATCGTACATGAGGATGGGGTTGGCCGGGAACCCTTGGGAGGGGGCTGGGGATGGCGTGGAGCCGCTTCCGGCCTGGGGTTGCGAGGGTGTGATTTGAGGTTTTCTTGAAGGTCGGATGAAGAGACGAACAAGGCGAGAAAAGGCCTTGACACTCATCTTCTGGCATGGGTAGTATCCGCACCGTAATGAGACGTCTCACCGGGCGGTTCTGAAGAAAGGGCCAGGTGAGACGGCAGTCTCAGCGGCCTCCGCACAGCGGTGTGGCAGACCGGTGAGGAAGAGGCGGATCGCATCTTTCCCAGGGGCAGATCCAGCCGTGATCGGAAGGCGATGGCAATTGATGAAGGAGCCCAGATGCAACGCGAATACAGTACAAACGATGTTTCGATTCAAATTCAATCGACCAGCGGCCTCTTCGAGGGCCTATCCAACCATGTGGGCGCAGGTGCCGTGGGCAGGGCTTCCTGCATGAAAGTCTTGTTTCAAGCGGTGATGATGATGGTGGTTCTGCTGCTTGCGATTCGCCCGGACGTGGCCTGTGCGCAGGGGTCGGCGACGGCCAGTGTGGTGGGACATGTGACGGACTCGACGGGAGCGGTGGTGCCGGGAGCGATCGTACATATCGTCAACACGGCGACCTCGGCGGAACGCACGGCGACGACCAATAATAATGGGGAGTACTCGCTGACGAATCTGCAACCTGCGAACTACAGGGTGAGCATTGAGAAGTCGGGCTTCAAGACAAGCACGATCGGTTCGCTGGACCTGCTGGTGGATCAGACGGCGGATGCCTCGGTGACGTTGAGCGTGGGCTCGACGTCGGAGACGGTGGAGGTGTCGACGATTGCGCCGGCGCTGCAGACGACGGAGGCGACGGTCGGGCAGGTGATCGATCAGAAGCAGGTGAACGATCTGCCGCTGAACGGGAGAAATGTGCTGCAACTGGCGACGCTGGCGGCAGGTGTCTCTCCGGCACAGACGGGCAATACGGGAACCGCGGGTCAGTATGGAACGCGCAACCTGTTCATCACGGTGGACGGCGGGCGGGCGAGTTCGACGAACTACGTTCTGGATGGAACGTATGTCCGGTCGATCCGGTTCAACAACCTTTCGCTGCAGCCTTCGGTGGATACCATCCAGGAGTTCAACCTGCTGCGGAGCACGTTCTCAACCGAGTATGGGCAGGGCCAGGCGATCGTTTCGATGGTGACGAAGTCGGGGACGAATACCTTGCATGGGACCGCGTTTCTGTACACGCGCTCCCAGCTCTTCGATGCTCGGAACTGGGCTTCGACGTATGCAAGCACGCCGAAGAAGCCAACCTATCACCGGCAGCAGTTCGGCGGGACGGCGGGGTTGCCGATCTGGAAGGATAAGGCGTTTCTGTTTGGGGGCTATGAGGGATTGCGGACGTCTCGCGGCGTGACGCAGTTTGGGCTGTTTCCATGCCCGCTGGCCTCGTGCCCGGGATTTTCGACAACGGTGGTGCCGGTGCTCGGCACAGCTCCAAATCAGGTCCTGTCGGTTCTGCAGCCGTACTTTCCGGTCCCCAACTGCACCACATGCGGGACAGCGAACGACTACACGTCAACGCAGAATTTTACGGATAACTTCGACCAGTACGTGATTCGGGCGGACCAGACGATCTCTCAGAAGAGCACGCTGTTCGAGCGCTATATCGACTACAACGCAACCCAGTTTGGGCCGTCGGTGCAGCAGGGCGTGGGAACAAACTATCCGCTGATCGGGCGCAACATGGCGATCGGGAATACCTATCTGGTGACGCCGACGATCGTGAACGATGTGCGACTCGGCTACAACAGGGTGTATGCCTTCTCGATTGGGCAGGTGCTGGTTCCGGGGACGAACTTCCCGGCGAACGAAGGTCTGACGAACGTGACAGGATTGACCTCGCCAACGCAGAGTGGACGTTCGAGCATTGCGATCTCGGGCTTCGCGACAATCTCCGACGGAGGCAAGGACCAGGGCTCGACTGAGAATGTCTTCAGCTTCGGGGATAGCGTGGGGTATGTGAGAGGGCGGCACACGATCAAAGGCGGCTTCCAGTTCCAGTGGAGGCAGATCGCGCAGATCGCGGACAACAATGCGCGCGGCTCGTTTACGTTTGCGGCGATCTCGGCGAACACGACGACGGGTGCTCCCGCTTACACGGGCGTTCAGAACTACCAGCGTGGGCTTTGCACGTCGTGCAACGCGGGATTCGGAACCACGCAGGGACACTATCGGGATAACACCTATGGGGTTTTTCTGAACGACATCTGGCAGGTCGGTCATAACATCACGGCGAACATCGGCCTTCGCTGGGAGTACAACTCGCCGTTCGTGGAGCAGAGTGGGCTGGAGGGAGCGTTCTCGCCGAGCCTGCATCAGATCGCATTCCACAAGGTTCCCGCCACAATTCCGGCGTTCCTGCTGCCGAATGTCGATACGGCACCAAACTACTTCCCTGCTGGAATCATCAACCCCTATAAGAAGGGCTTCGGGCCGAGACTGGGGCTGGCTTACCAGGCTGCGCCGACGACGGTGTTCCGGGTTGGGTACGGGATTTACTTCGACAACATCAATGCGAATGAGCTGCAGTTTACGCGGTATGCCGCGCCGCTCTACTACCAGATCACGCTGAACAATCAGAATATTGCCGGTCTGTTCCCGAACATCAATACGCTGACCTCGGCACCGGCGCCATTCAGCGTCGACCCGAACAACACGGTTCCTTATACGCAGGAGTACACGACCAGCGTGCAGCAGGAGCTGGGACATGGGACGACGGTGGAGATTGCTTATACGGGGAGCAGTACGCACCGGCTTTGGAAGAGGTATGACCAAAATGAGGACATCTTCAATGCGAATGGGACTTCGACGGGCGTGCGGCCCTACCCGAACTTCCTGCATGGGATGCTGACGAGCTCGACGCGGGCTTCTGCGAGCTTCAATGGGCTGTCGGCGAAGCTGGAGCAGAGGTCGAAGAATGGACTCTTCTACCTGGTGAACTACCAGTGGTCGAAGAACCTGGATAATAACTCGGGCGAGGCGGATGCGAACGATACTTCCTACTCGACGAACTTCGCGTTCGATCGGTCTTACTCGAACTTCGATGTGCGGAACCGGGCTTCCGGGAGCGCGGGATATGAGCTTCCGTTCGGTAAGGGGAAGGCACATCTGCAGACGGGGATCGGGGATGTGCTGGCGGGTGGATGGTCGCTGCAACCGGCGATTCAGCTGCGCGGCGGCTATCCGTTCTCGGTGTCGGCGACGGGCGGCCAGTTCTGCACCTACTGCCCGCAGCGGGCGAGCCTGGCTGCGGGACGGACGACGGGAGCGATCTCGAACAGGACGCCGCAGCACTGGTTCGATCCGACGGCCTATGTGGTTCCGAGCGTCGCGGCGGCGAGCCTGCCGGGGTATAACCCGAGCTTTGGTGCGCAAGGCAACGTGACGCGGAATACGCTGCGTGGGCCGGGTACGGCGCAGGTAGACTTCTCCGCGATCAAGAACTTCCGGCTGTATGAGCAGGTCCATGCCCAGTTCCGGGCGGAGGCGTTCAACATCATCAACCATCCAATCTTGGCTAATCCAGCGGCGAATGTTTCGGCGTCGAGCAGCGTAGGCACTATTACGGCGACGTCGCTGGATAATCGGGATCTTCAGTTTGCGCTGAAGATATTGTGGTAGCGGATGCAGGGCCGGGTTTCGCTACGCACGTAAAACACAATGCCAAGGGGACCGCATCTGACGATGCGGTCTTCTGGCTTTCGGGGGTAAGTTGCGCGGGCGCGGGCGAACGAACACAATAGGATTGTGGGCAGGATGGAGAGGATGGGCATGACGATGTTGAAGGGTTCCCTGGGGACGATGGTTTCAACCGTGTTGATGATCGTGGGAATGGCTTGTGGGACGGGAATGAATGGACAGACAGCGTCGCCGCCACCGCCTCCGCCACCACCACCGCCGGGGCAGCATGCGGTGGAGCTGCCTCCAGGACAGGGCCGGGCGACGGTGCTGCGGGTGTGCAGCAAATGTCACTCGCCACTGATCCTGGTCGCGAATCCAAGGACGCGGGAGGCGTGGGAGGAGACGATCACGAAGATGGCGGGGCTGGGCGCGCAGGCGACGGACGATGAGTTCGGCGAGATTCTGGACTATCTTTCGGCGAATGTGTCTCCGCAGACGGTGAAGGTGAATGTGAACAAGGCGACGAGCTCGATGCTGCAGATCTCGCTTGGACTGACGGACAAGGAAGGCGATGCGGTCGTTGCTTACCGACTGAAGAACGGGGAGTTCAAGACGATCGACGACCTGAAGAAGGTGGCCGGAGTGGATGCGAAGAAGCTCGACGATCATAAGGAGAAGATCGAGTTTTAGAGGCCGAGAGGTCGGACCACTGGGTCGATTTCTTCTAATAAAGTGGTCTGTTTTGCGTCATTTTGGGTGCATGACTGTAATCGTGGTTTTCTAAAGGGGTTATGGGAGGCCGTCGCAGGATTGCCAATGTTTCACCAGAGACTTTTCGATGGTAGAACGTGGGCCGTTGTACGGAAAAACTGGACAGAAACGCGATCTGCGAAAGTGGTATGTTTCGGCTTCGATTATCGGACAGTCGGACGACTGCGGGGGTCCTTCACTTCGTTCAGGATGACGACATAGAACAAGGACAGACAACGGCAGGACGACGTAGAACGGAGAACGGCGTGACGACGTAGAACGGACAACAGCGTCGAGGACCAGCCGTCCGGGAGTCAACATGGCCGACTTGGCCAGAGATTTCATCGAGGGCTTCCGGGAAAGCCTGCGACGTAGAATGGGAGCGCTTTCGGGAGGCTCCATGCTGCGTTCGAGGCTGATTGTTTTTCTGGCTGGGTGGATGGTGGGGTGTGGGGGTGGAATCTCCCAGACGCTGCATCCGGTGGATGGGTTGAAACTGGGGACCGATGGGCCGGTGCTGCGGGCCAAGGCGCGGATGGGGCAGCCGTTTTCGGTCGTGGGGCCGCAGGGCGTGGTGGTGGGGGAGCAGCAGGGGAGCTTCGAGGCGTGGATTCTTCCCGTGAAGCTTCTGAGTCATTTTGTGCTGGAGGCCGAGGTAGAGGGCTATCCGGTTCCGATCGACCTGAACGCGGCGGCCCAGGAGATTGAGGTGCGTGCGGACAGGACGACGATTACTTACTCGCACATTGCGGTGACGGTGCGGCAGATCATGTTTGCGCCGGAGAGGATGGTGGATGGGACGGGGGCGGTGATCCTGTTCGAGGTGGATGGGGTTCGTCCGGTGAACCTGACGTTTCGGTTTACGGGGGAGATGCGTCCGATGTGGCCGCAGGCGGGGGGTGGGACGCCATCGGCGGAGTGGGTGGCTCAGGGGGCGAGTGGGTACTATGTGCTGCACACGGACTTTCCGGACTTTGCGGGTGCGGTAGCGATTCCGGGGGCGAAGGCCGGGGTGATGGCTCCTTACCAGGAGCGGCCACAGGTGCATCCGCTGGAGTTTCATCTGCATGTGGACCCGAAGGACCGGGGGCGGTATTACCCGCTGCTGATGGCGGTGGGGCGGAGTGTGGAGACGGCGAGTGGTGCGGCGCTGGGGAAGAGGCTGGCGGGGCTGAACGAAGGGTTGGCGGGGATGTATGCGGAGTATCTGGAGGGTGAGCGGACGCGGGCGGCGGGGCTGACTTCGATCCGGACTCCGGATCTGGATCTGAATGCGGACTTTGCGTGGGCGGAGGATTCGATTGGAAAGCTGCGGGCCAAGTCTCAGCCGGGGGGCGAGATGGGGCTGGTGGCGGGGTACTACGAGTCGGGTGACTCGGCGCGACCGGGGTTTGGTTGGTACTTCGGGAGGGATACGCTCTATACGATTGGCGCGATCGATGGGTATGGGGACTTTGGGCTCGCTCGGAGTGCGCTGGAGTTCCTGATGAAGCGGCAGCGGGCGGATGGGAAGGTGATGCATGAGTTCTCGCAGACCGCGGGGCTTGTGGATTGGGCGTCGCTTCCCTATGAGTATGCGGCGGCGGATGCTACTCCGCTGTTTCTGACGACGATGCTGGACTATGTAAGGAGCAGCGGGGATGTTGCGTTTTTGACGGCGCATCGGGATGCGGTGGAGCGGGCGTGGACCTTCGAGACGACGCATGACACCGATGGGGATGGCATCTACGACAATGCGCAGGGGACGGGCTGGGTGGAGAGCTGGCCACCGGGGATGCCGAAGCAGGAGATCTATCTGGCGCTGCTCGATCAGCAGGGGTCGGCGGCGATGGGGGAGCTTGCGGAGTTGTCTGGGGATGCGAAGGGGGCGGCGGCGGCGAAGGCTCGGGCGGCGGGGCTGAAGGAGACGATCGAGCGGGAATACTACCTGCCGGGGAAGGACGCGTATGCGTTCAGCAGGGATGATGGACGGCTGGATGGGACGGCCACGGTGTTTCCGGCGATTGCGTGGTGGAACGGGGGCGAGGGACTGGTACATGCCAAGGCCAGTCTGCGTCGGTGGGCCTCGCATGACTTCGCCACGGACTGGGGGCTGCGGGATGTGGCGGAGAGCGATCCGATGTATGACCCGATCAGCTATCACCAGGGGTCGGTTTGGCCGCTGTTTACGGGATGGGCGGCGATGGCGCAGTATCGTTCAGGAAATGCGCTGGCGGGTTATCAGAGCACGATGGCGAATGCGGACCTGACGACGGTGCAGGATATCGGCGCGGTGACGGAGCTGCTCTCAGGCGCCTTCTTTGAGCCGTTTGGCAGAAGTACGAGCCGGCAGCTGTGGTCTTCGGGGATGGTGGTGATTCCGGTGCTGCGGGGGATGTTCGGGGTGGAGGTGGATGGGTTGCGGCATACGGTGCGGGTGAGTCCTCGGCTGCCGGCGGAGTGGGGGGCGGCGGAGGTACGGAATCTGCACGTGGCGGATTCGGTCGTGAATGTGAGTTACAAGCGGGAGGGTTGGGCGATGGTGGTGCGGCTGGAGCAGGTGTCGGGAGCGGCGGTGCGGCTGGAGGGGGCATCGGACGGGGTGGAGCGGAGGGTGGCGCTGCCGGGGGTTGAGGTCGCGCTCTCGCATGGGCTGCCGGTGAGGGGTTCGCGGACGGGACAGATGAAGGTGCTCGATCAGAGCTTGGATGGGCAATCTTTACGGCTGGAGCTGGAGGGGCTGGGTGGGTCGACGGAGCGGCTTGGAGTGGTGCGGAATGATCCCGCGGCCAAGGTGCGGGTAGAGGGGGCGGAGTTAGTGGGGGATGGGCTGGTGGTGCGGTTTGGGGATGGTGCGGGGTATGTTTCGCAGGTGGTTACTTTGCGGTGGTGATGTGGGCTCAGAGGGATGGGTCCCTCTGAAGGCCGGTTCGAGCAGATTCGCTCAAGGTGTAGAGTGCCGTGGCGCTCCAGCCCACCTTAGCGACGGTGAGACGTGTCGCGAAGGTGGGGCACCCAACTCTATGCCATCAGGCAATCTGGCTAAGGACAGACGCAGATCCCCTTCGGGGATGACAGACAGAAGGGCAACGGCAACGGCAAGGGAAGAGGGAGCGGCTACCAGGCGATTTTGGCGGGGAAGAACTCGGCGAAGAGGTCGTCGTAGTAGGGCTTGAGTTCCTTGACGTCGGGCTTGGTGTGGGCCTTGGAGTAGAGGTCGTAGACGTTGAACTTGTTGACCCACTCGAGCATCTCGACGTCGTGGTCGGACATGAGATGGCGGTAGGCGCCGTGGCGGTGGGCGGCGTAGAAGGAGTGGTAGCGGAGCATGTAGAGGCTCTCTTCGGGCATGTAGTTCTTCATGACTTCGCCGATGTAGCCGTCGTGGCCGAAGGAGAGGTGGACCTTGTCGAGGCCGCAGTTGGGCTCGTAGACGCCATATTTCGTCTGGTAGAGGGGGTTGTGGATGTCGGGGTTGGCCTGGAAGTACTCGGGGAAGACGATGTCTTTGGAGTAGGCGCAGCCGACCGGGAAGGTGTCTCCGACGACTCCCCACTGGGGTTCGCCCCAGAGGCAGAGGACCTTGCCGAGATCGTGGATGAAGCCGGTGAGGACGAACCAGCGGGGATGGCCGTCGCGGCGGATGGCCTCGGAGGTCTGGAGGAGGTGCTCGATCTGGGTGAGGTCGGTGTCTGGGTCGGAGTCGTCGACGAGGGTGTTGAGGAACTCGGCGGCCTCCCAGATGCTCTTTTCACCCTTGTTGAGGCCGAAGTACTCCTTCTGCTTCGCCATGACGTAGTCGTAGGTCTGGTACTGGTGGTTCAGGCGGTAGAACTCGGCTACGCCGGGGGTGGCCTTCTCGTCGTACTGGCGGAACTGGTCTTCGCTCTTGCCCTCCTGGTAGCGACCGGTGAGGAACTCGTCCCATTCATCCATATCCTTGAGGGGTGCTTCGTGGGTGACGCCGGGGGTTGGCATGGGGGGTCTCCAGAGAATTTTTCGTTACCGCTAACGTAAGAAATATAGGAGATTGGATGGACCAAAAGCAAGGAGATTCTGTTGATGGAGAGTCCGGGGGTGATGTGGGAGGCTGGATCGGCTAGGAGAAGCGGGTGCGGCGGTAGAGGTTCCAGCCTCCTGCGGCCAGGCTGGCGATGAGGATGACCGCGAGGATCGCGATCCAGCGGAGGTTCATGGGGAGAGGTGGGACGACGGCGTGGATGCCGAGGATGACGAAGACGGCGGTGGCGGCGAGGACGATGGCGTAGTCCCACCAGCGGCGCTTCTCTTCCCTGCCGGAGAACTCGTCGCCGGCCTGGGCCAGGATGGTGCGGTGGTAGTCGAGGCCGTAGCGGTTGCACTCGCGGAGGACGGCTTCATTGGTGGAGCTGTGCTCTTTGGCAGAGGCTACCGCGGTCGAGATGGCGAGGGCTCCGAGGATCATGAAGACGGAGCCTCCGATGACGAGGAGCATGTGGGCGCGGTCGGCGGTGGCGAGTTCTCCGAAGACGAGGGCTCCCCAGGCGAGGCCCCAGAGCTGGTTGGTGTTGGAGAGGGGGATGCCGCGGCCGATGCCGAGATATTTTGCGGCGAACTGCTGGAAGAGGTCGCCGACGACCCAGACGAAGCCTCCGAGGAAGAGCCAGAAGAGGACGCCGGGGGTGCGGAAGAGCTGGAAGGCGGAGGAGTGGACGCCACCATCCAAGGCCAGGGTGAGGGCGAGGACGGTGCCGAGTTCGCCGACGGTGAAGGCGGTTACGAACGAGAGGGGGTTGAGGCCGCTGAGGTAGGCCTTGCGGTAGGGGACGTACATGGTTCCCCACATGAGGCTGGCGCCAAGGGCGGCGACGATGCCACGGACGGCGTGCTGGCCGGTGGAGGCTCCGTGGAGGGTGCTGAAGCCGAGCATGACGGCGGCGATGACGATGGCTACGGCTCCGACGACCACCTTTCCGATATTTTTGGCGCTGGCTCCCTTGAGCTCGCAGAAGAGGATGCGTCCCCAGAAGAGGCCGATGAGGGAGTTGGCGTTCCACATGGGAAAGGCGACGGCGAGGCCGACGTCGCGGATGGCGAAGACGGTGAGGGTGTTGGCGACGGCCCAGAGGGCTCCGGCGAGGAGGGCCCAGATGATGAGGTGCTTCTTTTCGGAGAGGTCGGCGAAGACGTAGCTGGTTCCCTTGAGGAGGGTGGGGAAGGTCCAGCGGGCGGTAAAGACACCGGCCACCATGCAGAGGGAGACGGCGAAGGGGGAGAAGCCGGCGTTGACGAGCTTGGTGGGGGCTTCGGCAGCGCCGAGCCAGACACCGGCGGTGAGGCCGCAGATGACTCCCAGGGCGTGGAGGCTGATTCCCTCTTTGAGCGGCTTGCGGACTGCGACTGCCATGGTGCTGTTTCCTTTTGCTAGTGAAGGACGACGAGGAGGACGATGCCGGCGATGAGGACCACGAAGGGCACCAGGAAGTGGCTGTCGGTGACGATGGACTTGAATCCCTTGGGGGATGGCATACGGTGGTCCTCTGCTTCGGGTGAATCGGGAATGGCGGTGTCGGGACAACCTTATCGACCGAGGGTGGTGGTGTCAAACGAGTCGTCGAGCGATCGGGTCTGGGGGTTAGAGCATGTTGAGGGCTTTGACGACCAGGGCCGCGAGGGCGGCTCCGGCCATGGGGCCGAGGACGGGGATCCAGGCGTAGCGCCAGCCGGAGCTTCCCTTTCCGGCGATGGGGAGGAGGGAATGGGCGATGCGGGGGCCGATGTCGCGGGCGGGGTTGATGGCGTAGCCGGTGGTTCCTCCGAGGGAGAGGCCGATGCCCCATACCAGGGCTCCGACGAGCACGGGGCCGAGGCCGGCGGCGACTCCGGCGGGGGCGACGCGGCGGGAGAAGAGGGCGGTGGCGACGAGGACCAGGACGAAGGTTCCGATGACCTCGCCGAGGAAGTTCCAGAGGGGTGCGTCGATGGCGGGGGCGGTTCCGAAGCAGGCGAACTTGGCGGCGGGGTCGGGCGTGACCTCCCAGTGCGGTTTGTAGTGGATCCAGACGACGGTGGCCCCGCAGAAGGCTCCGAGGATCTGGGCGGGGATGTAGGTGAGGAGGCGCATGGGGTTGCCGGTCATGAGCACGGAGGCGAGGGTGAAGGCGGGGTTGAGGTGGCCGTCCGCGTCTCCGAGGGCGGCGCTGACGGCGACTCCGGCGAAGACGGCGAGGCCCCAGGCGACCGTGATGGAGATCCAGCCGGCATTTTCGGCCTTGGAGCGATTGAGGAGGGTTCCGGCGACGACACCGTTTCCGAGGACGATGAGGACGAAGGTTCCGACGAACTCGCCGAGGATTGGAGACAGATCGGGAGCGAGCATACGGTTACTCTCCGGTGAAGACGTAGGTTTGGGCGAGGGTGAGGAAGGCCTGGAGGTCGGCGGCGCGCCAGGCCTCGGTGCGGCCAAGCTCGCGGGCGAGGTGGTGCGAGACGGCGGGGGCGGCTTCGATGGCGGCTCGGGCGTCGAGGAAGAGGGCCCGGGTGCGGCGGGCGAGAACGTCTTCGACGGTTCGGGCCATCTCGTGGCGGGCCGCCCACACGATCTCGCGGAGGCGATAGGGGAGGCGGGGGTGGAGGAGTTCGTCGAGCGCGGGAGCGGTGGAAGATAGATGCTGGAGCTGCGAGAGATCGGTTCCGTAGACGCGGTCGGATTCGGCCATCGTGGCGGTGTCGTCGGTCCAGCCGTGCAGGCGGAGGTGCTGGGTGCGGGTGGGGACCTTTGGGAGAGCGGCGACGGCGGCGGCGCGGTCGATCGCGTCCTGTCCCATGCGGCGGTAGGTGGTCCACTTGCCGCCGGTGACGGTGACGAGGCCAGAAGGCGAGACGAGGATGGTGTGGTCGCGGGAGAGGGCGGAGGTCTTGCCGCCGCCTTTGCGGACGAGGGGGCGCAGGCCGGACCAGACGCTGAGGATCTCCTCGGGCCGGGGGCGGCGGCCGAAGTAGCGCTCGATGTGTTCGAGGAGGAAGAGGCGTTCGGAGGCGAGGGAGCGGGGGTCGGCGGTGGCTGCGGGGACGGCTTCGTCGGTGGTTCCGACGAGGGTCGATCCGTGCCAGGGGATGGCGAAGAGGACGCGGCCATCGGCGGTCTTGGGGACCATCAGGGCGGTGGCGCCGGGAAGGAAGGACTGCGGAAGGACGAAGTGGGTGCCCTGGCTGATGGCGAGCAGGCCACCGCGGGGTTCGCCGTCCATCTCGAGGATGTCTTCGACGAAGACGCCGGTGGCGTTGAGGACGACCCGGGCGTGGATATCGAAGTGGGAGTTGGTTTCGGCGTCCTCGGCTTGGATGCCGGCGACCTTTCCATCCACGATCAGAAGCCGGGTGGCCTTGAGGTAGTTGATGGCGGTGCCGCCGAGATCCTGGAAGGTGCGGAGGAGGGAGATGGCGTAGCGGGAGTCGTCGAACTGGCCGTCGTGGTAGAGCACGCCTCCGCGAAGGCCCTCGGTGACGACGCCGGGGAGGCTTTCGATCGTCTGCTGGCGGGAGAGGAGCTTCGATGGGCCGAGGGAGAAGCGTCCGGAGAGGGCGTCGTAGAGCTTGAGGCCTACTCCGTAATAGGGGAGGGTGAGGTAGCTGTAGGCGGGGACGACGAAGGTGCGGTCGTGGCAGAGGTGTGGCGCGTTGCGGAGCATGTGGCCGCGCTCGCGGAGAGCGTCGAGGACGAGGGTGATGTTGCGCTGCTCGAGGTAGCGGACGCCGCCGTGGACGAGTTTGGTGCTGCGGCTGGAGGTTCCCTGGGCGAAGTCGGAGCGCTCGACGAGGAGGGTTCGGTAGCCACGGGAGGCGGCTTCGACGGCGGCTCCGAGGCCGGTGGCCCCGCCGCCGATGATGAGGACGTCCCAGGGCTCGGCTTGCTGGGCGAGGCTGGCGAGGAGTTGCTCCCTCTGATTCAAGCGGGGGTCTCCTGAGGGTTGTCAGGGTTGTCATCGGTGTTTTCGTCGAGGGTCCAGCCTTCGACCCTGCCCAGAGCCTTGTGCCAGGTCTTGCGGATGGATGCGCGGGCGGGCTCGTCCATCGCGGGGGAGAAGACGCGATCGACCTCCCATTGACGGGCGATCGCCTCCTGATCGGGCCAGAAGCCTACGGCGAGACCGGCGAGGTAGGCGGCTCCCATGACGGTGGCTTCGGCGTTCTTCGGTCGTACGACGTCGATGCCGAGGACGTCGGCCTGGATCTGCATGAGGAGGTCGTTGGCGGAGGCTCCGCCGTCGACGCGGAGTTGGGCGAGGGGCAGGCCGGAGTCCGATTGCATGGCGGCGAGGACGTCGGTGACCTGGAGCGCGATGCCTTCGAGCGCGGCGCGGGCGATGTGGGCGCGGGTGGTTCCGCGGGTCATCCCGAGGAGCGCTCCACGGGCGTACTGGTCCCAGTGCGGCGCCCCGAGGCCGGCGAAGGCGGGGACCAAGACCACGCCGTTCGAGTGAGGGACGGAGGCGGCGAGCTCTTCGATCTCGGCGGCGGTGCGGATCATCTGGAGATCGTCGCGGAGCCATTGGACGACGGCTCCGGCCATCAGCATGCTGCCTTCAAGGGCGTATTCGACCGTGTCGCCGATCTGCCAGGCGACGGTGGTGAGGAGACGGTTCTTCGACTGCACGCGCTTGGTCCCGGTGTGCAGGAGCATGAAGGCTCCGGTGCCGAAGGTACACTTTGCCATGCCGGGTGTGGTGCAGCGCTGGCCAAAGAGGGCGGCCTGCTGGTCGCCGGCGATTCCGGTGATGGGGATGCCGGCGAAGAGGCCCTGGGTGACGGCGCACTGGCCGCTGGAGGCGACGACCTCGGGGAGCATGGAACGGGGGACGCCGAGCAGACGGAGGAGATCGTCGTCCCACTGCATGGTGCCGATGTTGAAGAGCATGGTGCGCGAGGCGTTGGTGACATCGGTGACGTGGCGCTGGCCCTGGGTGAGCTTCCAGATGAGCCAGCTATCGACGGTTCCGAAGGCGAGTTGGCCGGCCTCGGCTCGGGCTCGGGCGCCTGCGACGTGGGTGAGGATCCAGTTGATCTTGCTGCCGGAGAAGTAGGCGTCGGGGAGGAGGCCGGTTTTGGCCTGGATCATCTCGGCGTCGGGGCGGAGCGAGTCGCAGAACTCGGCGGTACGGCGATCCTGCCAGACGATGGCGTTATAGACGGGCTCGCCGGTCTCGCGATCCCAGACGATGGTGGTCTCGCGCTGGTTGGTGATGCCGATGGCGGCGATGTCCGCCTCGGTGAGGTTGGCCGCGGCCATGGCTTCGGTGGCGACGCCGCTCTGGGAGGCCCATATCTCTGTCGGGGAGTGCTCCACCCAGCCGGAGCGTGGGAAGACCTGCGGGAATGGACGGTGGGCGATGGAGATGACGCTGCCGGCCTGATCCACGATCATCGCTCGAGAGCTGGTGGTTCCCTGATCGAACGCAAGGATGTACTGCTGCTTCGCCAAGACGGATTCCTCTGCCGTTCGCGGCCGATGGCGTGGAGGTGCGGTCACCTGACATCCAGCCCCGGGTCGTTGCGCGGTCAGGAGCCACTCTACACGATGCGACGCGCGACGTGTGGAAGAGCTGCGGGCGACAACTTGTTTTGTTGCATGAGATTCGCGGATCGGGACCGTGAAAAGTTTTCACGACACGTTCGCGATCTTGAGGCTAAAATCGAGCGATCTAATCAGAGCACTCCACGTTTGTTCCAAGAGCAGGGCCGGCCCGAAGATCGCGCTGCGGAGAATTAACTCGCGACACAGTGGCCGAAAGGTGCATTAGCAGAGCTGTGCCGGATGGGCTATGGCCTCGGGCAAGAGGCACGGATCCTGATTCTCAGCATGACGCCCGAAATGGGTGAATGAAGCGCGATGAGCGAGGCGCAATGAACAACTTCACGAGGAGCCTGTATGCCGAGCCATGCCCGGTGTGCTGCGCACAGGACGGTGAGCGATGTGAGCTCGCCGTGAGAGTTGCCGGGCAGCTGGTGCATCCGGAGAGACGCGCGCGGTACAACGCCAAACAATCGATCCGTATTCCAAACCTGCTGATGCGGACACAGGTCAACATGATCGGCTGGTCGGATTACTGCAAAAAAGATAAACACGGAGATTGCAAAGGGCGCCTCAAGCTAGGGCATGGGATCAAGGCTCCGTGCCGATGCCCATGTCATCGGCAGCAGATCGAGCCGATGAACTAGCGACGGTGGAGAAGCTGGCGACCCCTCAGAGTCATCCGACGACCGTTGTCGGGAGACTGCGCCTCCTGGTGGAAGCGTTTTGGAGCACCGAATGGGATTTGAACCCATGAGTACTGGTTTTGCAGACCAGCGCGTTAACCACTTCGCCATCGGTGCTCTTGCCGCCATGCAAGGGTGCATGGCGGGAATTTGCTCGCCCTTACTGAGGCTGGGCGGTGGTGCGGAGGTAGGGCTTGACCGTCTTGTAGCCGGGGAACGCCTTGGCGGCTTCTTCGTTCGAGACGGCTCCGGTAATGATAACGTCTTCGCCCTGCTTCCAGTTGGCAGGGGTGGCCACCTTGTGCTTCGAGGTCAGCTGCATGGAGTCCAGGACGCGTAAAATCTCGTTGAAGTTGCGTCCCGTCGTCATAGGATAAGCGAGCTGGAGCTTGATGCGCTTGTCCGGGCCAATGACGAAGACGGTTCGGACCGGCGCGTTCAGAGCCGGGGTTCGGCCTTCGCTAGTGCTTCCGGCGTCGGCGGGGAGCATGTCATAGAGCTTGGCGACCTTGAGCTCGGGATCGCCGATCATGGGGTAGTTGACCTTGTGTCCGCCGACGTCCTCGATATCCTGGGCCCACTTGGCGTGGCTGTCGACGGGATCGACGGAGAGGCCGATCACCTTGGCGCCACGGGAAGAGAACTCGCTCTCGAGGCCGGCCATCGCGCCGAGCTCAGTGGTGCAGACCGGGGTGAAGTCCTTGGGGTGGGAGAAGAGCACAGCCCAGTTGTCTCCGATCCAGTCATGGAAGCTGATCGTTCCGTGGGTGGTCTCTGCGGTGAAGTTGGGCGCTTCGTCGTTGATGCGAAGTGACATAGTGTTGTTTCGCCTTCCGGCTTCCTTTTATGTTGAGATAACGGCTGCACTTCATGTCTTCATGAAAAAAACCCACCCGGGTGGCCGGGTGGGTTTTGGACTGCTTTCGAAGAGGTTTACTTCGATCGGCTCATCCACACACCGGCCAGGCGGCAACACAGCAGATGCGACAGCATGCCATGCGTGCGGCGGTCGGGAGGAGGATGGTCTTCATGATCGTTGGTCTCTCTAGATGATTCTTAGAATTCGCACCGCAGCCAGCATCGCCGGCGTGGAGCAGTTGTGTCCACTTGCGGTTGATCAAACCTTACGATGCAGTGCGTGGGATGTCAACTCCCGGCCACCGTTTCCCGGCTCAAGAGTGCCCCCTTCCCCTGTCCCCTGGAGATTCAACCGGAAGCATGCGTTTTGAAGTGGGCGGAACTTTTTCCCTGAAACAGAGTCTTCATACACAGCGTTGGTGCGCGGCGGATACGACGGCTGACGCACCGCACGGAGGATGGTGCGATGAAGCTGGAGAATTGTTTTTCGAGGTATATTTCACCCTCGCTGGTTCTGGCGGGGGCTCTCTCGTTGGGTGGCGTGGGATTGGCGCAGAACAAGGCTGGTTCTGCTCCGGATACGCAGATCGAGGCGAATGTATTGAAGTCGCTCGCGAGTGCTCCGGAGCTTGCGAATCAGAGCATCAGCACGACGACGGTCAGTGGGACAGTGACGCTGAGCGGGTCGGTGCGGGATGAAGGGCTGCGGCAGAAGGCGGAGCAACTGGCAGCGACGGCACCGGGAGTGAAGAAGGTCGTCGACGAACTGACGCTGGGAGATCCTGCGGCAGCGGGAGCGAACCAGATGCCCCAGGGCCAGCAGCAGGGTGGGGTGTTGCAGTCGGATGGGACGTATGCTCCGGCAGGGGCGGAGGGGATGCAGGCTGATCCTTCCCAGCAAGGCTCGCAACAGGGCGCGCAGACGAGCTCGGAGTCCGCTGGGCAGGATGTCCCCCCTCCGAATGGTCCGAATACGGACGCTTATGGACGGCCTTTGACCGGGCAGGGGGCGACACCGCAACAGGGCCAGGGCGATGCTCCGCAGTATCCCGCGCAAGGCCAGTACCCGCAGCCGGGGCAGTACCCGCAGCAGGGTCAATATCCGCAGGGGCAGTATCCGCAGCAGGGGGTGAATCAGCCTCCTTATGGGCCTCCGGCGCGTCCTCCTTACTATGGACAGCAGCGGCCTGGGTATAACCCCGGCTACCAATCGGGCGCGCCGGGGTATGGGCAGGCGGGCGGTCAGGTGGTTGCGGTGCCTGCCGGGACGGTGCTGCAGGTGCGGGTGAACCAGAATCTGAGCTCCCGGGACATCAAGGCCGGGACGCCGTTCGATGCGATGGTCGTGCGGGATGTCATTGCAGATGGGCAGGTTGCAATTCCGCGGGGCGCGTTCGTCCAAGGCACCGTGGTCGAATCCGAGAGCTCCGGAGCGCTGAAGGGCCGGGGAGAGCTTGGCCTACGGCTGACCCAGATGACGTTGGGCGGAAGGACTTATCCGATCGCCTCGGACGTCTTTACAGCGCATGGCGGCGATAAGACGATCCAGTCGGTCAACAGCGCGGTCGGGCTGGGAGCGTTGGGCGCGATCTTCGGTGCGGTTGCGGGCGGCGGTGCCGGAGCGGCGATCGGCGCGGGAGTTGGCGGCGCAGTCGGCCTGGGGGCTTCGGCGGCTTCGGGACGTGGGAATGTGTTCATTCCGTCCGAGGCGGTGCTGAGCTTCCGGCTGACGGAGCCATCGCAGGTGACGACGGTGTCGCAGGCGGAGATGCAGCGGCTTGGGTACGGGGTTCCGGCCGGGGGGCCGCAGATGGTCCGGCGGTATCCGCCTCCGGGGTACTATGGGCCGGTTTATTATCCCTATCCGCGGGTCTATTACAGGCCTTATGGGTACTACCGGTATTAGGAAGGCTGATTCGCCCCGAACGTCTTTCGCGCTCGGGGCGAATTGCTTTGGCTGAGAGATGGTCGCGCGGTGAGGCGAAGCGCATCCCCTTGGGGTATGACAGAAAGAAGGACAGGCGGGCGGGAGGCTCTTGCCGAACGCGGCGATTGGTCCCGACTTTCGATCGCAGGCAATCGGGGGCGCTGATTTATACTGGTTGCTTGCCCTGCCTTCGGCTTGGCGCGTGTTGCTGGAGGCTTTAGCAGACCGCGCCCATGCCCGAGCAAAACCAACGGGCACACGGTCCCTTCCCACTCCGGAAGCAGGCCGGCAGAAATCCAAGGTCTTAAGCCAAGCATGATTCGCATTCTGCAGCAGGACAACCGCCTTACCAAGATCGTATTCGCCGTCATCATCGGATTTGCCGTGATCACGATGGTCATCACCCTGGTGCCTGGAATCTTCGACAACGCGTCGTCCGGCGGTTCGGATGTGTACGCGACGGTTCGGGATCCGAACCCGTTGCTGCGGCTGACGAGCGACTCGGAGCCGATCAAGCAGAGCGAGGTGAGCAAGCTGGCGCAGCGGCAGTTGACGCAGCAGCATCTTCCGGCGCAGTTTATGCCGTATGTGGAGCCGCGGGCGGCGCAGATCCTGGTGCAGCGGGCGATCCTGAAGCATGAGGCGGACCGGCTGAACCTGCGGGTGAGCGATGAAGACCTGAAGCGGGAGCTGCAAACGGGGCCGTTTGCGCAGTATCTCTTCCCGAATGGGACGTACATCGGCGATGACAAGTACATGGACTTCGTCCAGAATGCGTTTGGGACGACGCGGTCCGACTTCGAGGAGCAGGTGAAGGCGGATATGGAGCTGACACGCCTGCAGGCGCTGATTACCGGTGGCGTGACGGTGTCGGACAGTGCAGTGCGCGAGGCCTACAAGACCTCCGGCACGAAGGTAAAGTTTGATTACGTAGTGGTCTCGTCGGACGTGCTCGAGAAGACGATCAACCCAACGGATGCGGATCTGCAGGCGTTCTTCAAGTCCAGCAGCGCACGGTATGCCACGGCGATTCCCGAGACGAGGAAGATCGACTACTTCAGCTTTGCGGCGGAGAACCTGCCGGGTGGCAAGCCGCAGATTGCGGACGCCGATATTCAGGCTTACTACGCCGCGCACAAGGACCAGTTCGAGGTGAAGGACCAGGTCAAGGTGCGGCATATCCTGATCGCGGTTCCGGCAGGGTCGGATGCGAAGACGGATGCGGCGGCAAAGGCCAAGGCGGCGGACCTGCTGAAGCAGATCAAGGCGGGCGGAAACTTCGCCGATCTGGC
>JAMFSC010000166.1 GCA_026225095.1 bacterium | reverse complement strand
GCGCGGGCGTAGCCGTCGTGGGCCATCTGGGCGATCTTGTTCATCTGGACCTTGGTGAAGGGGGCGTTGGTGGCGATGACGCCGATGGTAGTGTTTGCCGCGTTCTGGACGACGACGCGGTAGCCCTTGAGCATGGCTTCCATCGAGTTGCGATAACCCTTGCCGTCTTCCGTGCGGGCTCCGGCTACTACCTTCGCGGTGTTGGGGTCGACGACGTCGCCTACGGCGTTGACGGCTACGAGGGCTCCGACGACGATGCCGGTGTCTCCGATGGTGACGCTGGCGGTGCCGAGGCCGGACTTCATGATGAATTTGGGGCCGAACATCTTGCCGATGGTGGCTCCGGCTCCGGCTCCGACGTTCCCTTCGGCGACGGGGCCGGAGGTGGCGGCGAGGCAGGCCTGGTAGCCGGATTCGGCGGTGGGACGGATGTGGAAGTCGCCTACTCCGAGATCCATGAGGATGGCGGCGGGGACGATGGGGACGACTCCGAGCTGGCCGATGTGGACGCCGGCCTTCTTCTCTTCAAGGTAACGCATGACGCCGCTGGCTGCGTCGAGGCCGTAGGCGCTGCCGCCGGAGAGGAGGATGGCGTTGACCTGCTGGACGGAGTTGATGGGGGAGAGGAGGTCGGTCTCGCGGGTTCCGGGGGCGGAGCCTCGGACGTCGACGCCGGCGGTGGCTCCGGCCTCGCAGAGCATGACGGTGCAGCCGGTGGGGCGTTCCTTGAGGGTGAAGTGGCCTACCTTGAGGCCGGGGACGTCGGTGATGGAGCCGCCCAGGGGGAGCTCTCGCGGCTCGGGTGGTGGGGCGTAGAGGCCCGAGGGCAGGAGGCTGGTGAGGGGGAGGCCGAGGAGATTGCGGGTGAATTCCCGACGAAGCATGGGTGTCCTCTTTCGCGGTGGGGCGTTCAGGATCGTTTGATTTCGAGTATGACGGCGGGTTCGCGGACTGTGGCGTATTGCGGGTGGAAGGCTCGGAAGAGGAGCATGACCACGGCGGCGGTGAGGATTCCGATGGCCTGGGGGGAGAGCCATCCGAAGCCGTGGCCGGAGGTCTGGTGGATGGTGAGGAGGGTGGCGGCGACGGCGGCGAAGATGCTGGTGAGGGCGGCGAGCGAGAGGAGGCCGCGGGCGTAGATTCCGGCGACTACGGGGACGAAGAGCGCCACGGCGATGAGGCCGTAGAAGATGGAGACGGCGGCGATGATCGAGGGGAGGACGGTGGCGAGGAGGATGCCGACGACTCCTGCCGCGACGGAGGCGGCGCGGCTGGCGAAGAGCATCTGGCGCTGGGTGACGTCGGGTTTGAGGAAGGTCTTGTAGAGGTCGACGGCGAGGGAGGTGGAGAGCATGAAGAGGATGGCGTCGGTGGCGCTGAGCTCGGCGGAGAAGATGGAGGCGAGGGTCCAGATGCCGAGCCAGCGGGGCAGGAGGAGCTTCATGGCGGAAGGCAGGGCTAGCTCGGGATTGGGGAGGTGCGGGAGGGCGGCGAGGGCGCAGAGACCGAGGACCGGGGGGACGAAGGCGAAGATGGCCTGGCCGATGGAGTTGAGGCCTACTCCGATGCGGACGGTGCGGGTATCGCGGGCTCCGTAGACCTTTTGCACGAGGCCGGGGGAGATCATGAAGGATGGGACGAGGATGGCGACCCAGGCGAGGATCTGACGGGGGCCTGCACCGACGATGCTGAAGAGGGAGTGGGCGGCGGTGGGGCCTCCGGAGTGGGCTGCGATCATCGTCTCCATGTTGTGCCAGCCGCCGAGGGTGTGGATGGCGAAGGGTACGGCGAGCAGGAGGCCGGACATGGTGACGGCGAGCTCGAACATGTTGACGAAGGAGGAGGACATCATGCCGCCGGCGGTGCAGTAGACGATGGCGACGACTCCACCGATGAGGCAGCCCTCCCACTTGGGGATGGCGGCGATGGTGTTGAGGATCCAGGAGATGGCAATGAGCTGGGCGGCGAGGATGGCGAGGGCTCCGAACCAGAAGAGGACGGAGATGACGGCCTTGACGGAGCGGCCGTAGCGGAACTCGAGGAAGTCCGGGAGGGTGGAGAGGTTGTGCTGCTTGGCGATGGTCCAGAGGCGGGGGCCGAGGAACTGCGAGAGGATTGCGGTTCCGATGGCCGCGGAGCCGACCCACCACCAGGCGGACATGCCCATGCGGTAGCCGAGGCCGGTGGCTCCTACGGTGGATCCGGCTCCGATATTGGCGGCGAGGAAGGTTGCGAAGAGGCGGCCGGGGCCGAGGCTGCGACCGGCGACGAGGAAGTCGGCGGAGCTCTTGACGCGGCGGCTCATGAAGATTCCGAGCGCCATGAGGAAGAGGGAGTAGGCGAGGAGGGCGGTGAGATAGAGGTTCATCGACTTCCCTTCATCGATGAACCATGGTGACGGGTTCGACACCGAGGAGTTTGACGGCGGTCATGGCCATGACCTTGGCGGATGCCACTACGTCCTCGACCATGCAGTGCTCGTCGGGGAGGTGGGCCTGGTTGAGGAGGCCGGGGCCGTAGGCGATGCACTGGGCGACGTTGGCGATGCGGACGACGTGCTTCTGATCGTAGGTTCCGGGGCTGGCGGTGAGGTTGGCTTTGCGTCCGAAGACGGTCTCGACGCAGCCGGAGATGGCCTGGACGAGGTCGCAGTGCTCGTCGGTGTGGACGGGGTGGACGATCATGAGGTCTTCGAGCTGGTACTGGAACTCGGGGTCTTTGGCCTGGAGGGATTCGAGCATGGCGTGGATCTCTCCGCGCACGGATTCGAAGGACTCCTCGGACAGGAAGCGGCGGTCGAAGATGGCTCCGGAGCGGTCGGCGACGCATGGGGTCTGGGTGCCGTCTTCGGGCTGGCCACCGAAGATGGAGTTGACGTTGATGCTGGCGAAGCGGGAGCCGGGAGGCTGGACGGGGACTGCGGTCTTGCGTTTGGCGAGTTCGGGTTTGAGCTCGTGGGTGACGTCGTGGAGGAAGTCGGTGAGGTGGTCGATGGCGCTGACTCCGAAGTAGGGCATACAGCCGTGGGCGATGCGGCCCTGGGTGGTGACCTTGAACCAGTAGACGCCGCGATGGCCTAAACAGACGCAGTCGGGATTGGTGGGTTCGGTGATGATGACGTAGTCGTTCTTATCTTTGCCGAGCCAGCCTTGCTGGGCCATGTAGGCGACTCCGGCGAAGCCTCCGCTCTCTTCGTCGACGCTGCCGCTTTGCTCGACGGTTCCGCGGAGGTGAATGCCGGCTCGGCGGAGGGCTTCGATGGCGAAGATGGAGGCGGCGATGCCGGCCTTCTGGTCGGAGACGCCGCGTCCGTAGAGTTTGCCGTCGCGGATCTCACCGCCGAAGGGATCGACGGTCCAGCCGCTGCCGACGGGGACGACATCGAAGTGGCCGTTGAAGTGGAGGGAGGGGCGGGGGACCGATCCTTTCATCTGGCCGAAGACGTTGACGCGGGGATGAGCGAGGGTGTTTTCGGTGAGGCCTTCGGCTTGTATGTAACTGGTCTTGTAGCCGAATTCGGTGAGCTTCGAGCCGATGAGTTCGGCGCAGGCGAGGTAGTTTTCGCCGGGGGGATTGATGGTGGGGATGCGGACCATCTGCTGGAGGAAGGCGATCATCTCGTCGCGGATGGCCTCGACGCTGCGGGCGATGGTGTCTTCCAAGGAGAGGGTGGCGGATGCGAGCTGGGATGTTGCCATGGAATGCCTCTGGATAAAGGAACTGCGAGGTGCCGGGTGCGAGCTAGAGCAGATTCGCTGAAGGTGTAGGGTTGTGCGTTGGATGCCGTGGCGCTCCGGCCCACCTTAGCGACGGTGAGACGTGTCGCGAAGGTGGGGCACCCAACTCTATACCAACAGGCAATCTGCTCT
>JAMFSC010000165.1 GCA_026225095.1 bacterium | reverse complement strand
AGCTTCCCGGTGCTGAACTTCCCAATCAGATTCTCCGACGCGTCGCGGGTGGTTGGACATTGAGCGGGGTAATTAGTCTCCAGTCCGGCACGCCGTTCAGTGTGCAGAACACAAACCCTCTGGCCGTAAGCACTACCGGGACCGATGGCGTGCCTATTACCTCCGCGAATTATGCCGCGGAACTGGCAGCCGGACACCTCCAGTATGTCCCGACGAGAGGAGACTACAACGCGGATGGCAACAACACGGACTACCCGAACGTAACCGCCTATACGCAGAAACACAGCAGGAGCGACTTCCTCAAGGGTCACGGAATCTTTCCTGTCTGCGCTGGTGGTGCGCTGCCTTGCGGCAACTTCACACTGCCGGCGTTTGGATCGGAGGGAAATCAGACCCCGAACCGGTTCCTCAATCCCGGCTACGCGGACACTGATCTTACGTTGAAAAAGACGACACGTATTACGGAGCGCGTGAATGTGGAATTGCGCTTCGATACGTTCAATCTCTTCAATCGAGTCAACCTGCTGGCCGTCGACCCGAAGCTGCAAGACACCACCTTCGGTCAGTCGAGCAGCACGTATGCGGCCAGAAATATGCTCCTGGGCGCAAGAGTCAATTTCTGAGATGTTCCGAAGTTGGCGACAAAGCCGGCAATCTCCTTAGGAGATGCGAGGAAGAAGTGTCCTGTCATCCAAGGCCTGCTTTGCGTTGACTAATAACCCAATGTAGAGGCGCATCTCGGACACTCTGTTCTCATTTGCAACGCCCTGTTCGGTCTGATCGCCGAACGAAACCCCAAACGTATCGCTACTGAGAGTCCAGTCTTTTTACTGGATCGGAAGATAGGGAGAAGCGCCATGCCAGACGACTGCACCACGACTACAAATATTCAACGGCCTCTAGGGGTGGTGCCTAGCGCTCAGCAGACACGCACCATCAACCGGTCCGCCGCCGGACGTCGTATCGGCTCTCCTCTTGCCTTCGTCGCCTCGTTCCTGCTCATGGGAGCGGGTGCCTCTCTACATGCCCAGAATTTCAATCCGAATGGATTCGACGCTGTCCTGACGATGTCGCAGATCGAGCATCCATCTTCGGACCTCGTTCTGCTCTCTTCTCATCGTGGACTCCATGCCCTCGTAAACGGAACCAACCCAGGAATTCCGGAAAACGCTCTCGATGCCATCGGCCTTGCTGCACAAGCTGGACTGGAGGAGATCGAGATCGACATCAAGCTCACGAGTGATGGCGTACCGGTGCTCAGCCACGACTTGACCATTGGTCGAGAGACATGTCCTCTCTCTAACCCCAATTTAGCGTTCAACCCGTTTCTGGCCCAAGGCAGCAATCCGAATAATGACGCCGAGGACTATGCCGTAAGCTCGATGACCGCGTCTGATCTCTCGAATTTTCACTTCGTGAGGGACACCATCAGTCTGATACAGAAACAGAATCAGAACGGGAATCCTGCTCTTTCCTGTTTTTTCCCAAACCCGACATACATTCCTACCCTGAAACAAGTTCTTGACTACATGACACAGAATAAAATTGCCATGGTCCTCGCTCTCGATCTCAGAGACGGCCCTACCGCGGCGGCTGCGTGGAGTGTCATCCAACCCAACACGGACTATCTAGGTCGTTCCTACGCCTCATCGACTCTGTTTAAAATACCTGGGAAGAGCATGGGATCACCCGCGAATTTTAAGGCCCAATTCGGGCAAAACTGGCAGTTTGTAAACTTTCAGCCCGTCTACAACACAGGGGATATTGCACCAAGTGTTTACGGCAGTGAGACCGGCATCATCCAATCCTTGCAGGCGTTTGAGAATGACTTTACGATCAACGTGGCCGCGGTCGAAATTCAGATCAAGGAGCTCAATGGAATTCTGAGTTCCGTGCTGTCTGCCGCTAAGACGAACAGTAGAACGGGACAGCCGGAGTCCGTGACCGTCTTCAGTCCATACGCCGATTACTACGACCCGAGCGATGTCTCTCAATCCACCCCAGAGTTCTTCACGACCACTGGCTACTGCTGCGTACAACTGTCGAACTTCTACTATGACGGTTCTCCGTACGATCAGCCCTCCGACAATGCCGACAATCGCGGTTCTTTGCTCTATCTAAACGAACAGGGTTTCAGTGGGATCACATACGACGATCCACTGGACTATGCCTCGCAATTGGCTGCAATCGGGAAGAGGAACCTAAGCCATATCCAGAACGGGGGTGGTAGTTCGGGCGGTGGAACCCCGATCCCACCAAACGCCAATGGGCAAGCGCTCCGCCTCTTGCCGCTCGGAGACTCGATCACGTATGGGTACCTGAGTTCCACGCTCAACGGCTATCGTGGGCCGCTCCGCGATGCGCTGGTGAGCGAAGGCTTCGATCCTGACTTTGTCGGTGAAAATAACACCGGTCTGATGTACGACAACTACAACGAAGGATGGCCCGGCTACAGGATCGACAATGTCGACCCCTTTGTGGCCAGGCCGGTGGGCAACTATCTGCCGAACGTCGTAACGCTGATGCTGGGCACAAATGATATGAACCAGAGTTGGGACTTGCCCAACGCGCCCGCCCGACTCGGCAAGCTCATTGACGACGTACTGGCTGCCGACCCGGGTGCCACTGTGCTGGTAGCGAACCTGATACCTTCCTCCACCCCACTGGTGGAAGCAAACATCCAGGCGTTCAATCCACAGATTCCTGGCGTGATTCTAGCTCGTGTGATGGCGGGCAAGCATGTGGCTTTGGTCGACATGAGCGCGGTCACAACGGCGGATCTTGCCGACAATTTGCATCCAAACGACGGCGGCTACCAGAAGCTCGCCAATGCATGGAACGCGGCGATACAGACCGCTATGGCCAATGGCTGGATTGGCACACCTGTGGATTGTTCGCTGACTCCCGTGGGTTGCTCGTCTACTGTCTTTACGGCCGGGACTGAACCTGCTGGAGAGGACCCCAACCCCAACCGTCCGGATACAGGCTTCCCAGCCGCGCCGCCAATCACCCCGATACCGATTGCCGTGCCGGGCGCGCCAGCAAAGCAGCCACAACCGGCGGCGGCTGCCAATGGCTGGTCGGCTCCTATCTTTATTGCCGGTGGATCCGGGGCCGGCAACACGGTCCACCTGATCGACATGAATAACGACCACAAGGCCGACTATGTAGTGGAGGTTCCCACCACCGGCGGCTTTTGGGGCTATCTGAACAACAATGTGGTCACGGCAGGCCCGACTGGCTGGAATGGCCCAATGGAATGGGCCGGCGGAGCCTCGCCAAACGCCGTGCTGGCGGACATCAACGGCGATGGTCTACCCGACTATCTCATCGTTGACCCCGTATCCGGCGCCGTGACTGCCTATCTGAACAACGGTGGAGACGCAGCTGGCGCAGGCGGATGGAGGCCAGAGGGTCAGATCGCTGGCGGACAGGCTCCGGGCGCCAATGTTCGCTTCGCGGACATGAACGGTGATGGCTATGCGGACTATGTGATGGTCGATCCTGCGACGGGATCCATTACTGTCGCACTCAACAACGGGACGGACCTGGCTCCTTCGAGCGGCTGGATTCAAGCAGGCACGATCCTTAGTGTCCCTGGCGCCTCTGGTGCCACCGTCCAACTCGCCGACATCAACGGCGATGGATGGGCCGATTATCTGGTTGTGAATCAGGCGACCGGAGCCGTAACCGCCTTGCTTAACGGGGGGCCGAACGCCTCTGCTCCCGGCGGTTGGAACTGGACCTCACTGGGTACGATTGCCAATGGCGGCGGCACGAACGGCTGGCCCGTGGTGTTCGCCGACATCGATGGCGACGGCATGGCCGACTACGTTGTCGTTGCGCCGAGCAACGGAGCCGCATGGGTCTGGTTGAACAAAGGCGGCTCTTCGGGAACCTCGGCGTCCTTAATTCCTACACTTACCGGCACAGGCGGCTGGGTTGCCGCAGGCCATATAACGAACGGATTGGGGAGCGGTACCGTGATATTCGGGGATATCAATGGCGATGGAAAAGCTGACTATGCTGTGATCGACTCCTCGAACAAAATGCGTGCCCTGGTCAACGGCGGACCGGGCGCTCAAGGCTGGAACTGGAGCGGGGGAGGGGTTGTGGCCACTGGGGTTTCCCAAAACAGCACGCAACTGATCGATGTCGATGGAGATGGATTTGCCGACATTGCGGAATTGGCCGGAGCGTCCGGATCAGTCAGGCTCAACATGCAGACAACCAATAGTGATGGAACTAGAGCTTGGCAGGCCGACCAGCAAATCGTCAATGAGTCTACTAGTGTGGATCCAAACAATTCATTTATGTTCGCCCTGACTACCGGCAGTGGCCGAGCCAACTTTACCACGATTGTTCGCAGCACAGGAGCCGTAGGCACGTGGATCAATATGGGTAAGGGACCTACCTCATCGGATCTTTGGAACTTCACTTCCTACGAGATTATCGCTTATGGAAGTTCCTCTTTCAACGATGCCACGACTTACGTCGATTTCGCCGACATCAACGGGGACGGCATCGCTGACTATCTGAATGTCGCACCGGCGACAGGGTCTGTCTGGGCCTGGATCAGTGATGGCGGCGGTGGCTTGACGCCCTGGGGTGAGATTGCGACTGGGCAGGCACAACCCGGAGACCGCGTGGTGTTCGCAGATATTAACGGCGACCACCTGGCAGACTATCTCCTGGTCCGTTCCGATAACTCGGTTGATGCCTGGTTGAATAATTCAGCGGGCGCTCATTAGGAGACAGTAGCGAGAAACCGCCGTGGAGAGGCATCTACGCAAGTCCGTAAGCCTGGGTGCCAGTATCATTCAGAAGCCAAGCCCGCACTCTTGAAGCGGCCGCACATGATCCGATCGTGTCGCCGCTTCAAGTGCAGTTTCGTCTTGACTCACATCACACCACTATCAGCGTAGAACATGTGGATTGTGCGGACGTCATACATTACGTCATTTCGTAAGGAGCTTTAGTTGTCTTTTCAATCGGATTCCCGCTCCACTCGTCGCGGCTTCCTGAAGCAAGTCCTTGCTACAGGCATGACTTCCTCGTTTTCCGGGTCAACATTCGCAGCGGAGCTTGGAGGTTACGAGAGGGCCCCTTCTTCTAGGGAACCTCTCAAGAAGTTGAAACCGTTGGTCCAAAACGTGTTCTACTCGCTACCGCTCGGTACGGTCCTGCCCAAAGGCTGGCTTCAAGCGCAGTTACAGCTTCAGGCCGATGGTCTCAGCGGACACCTGGATGAAACGTGGGCATCTGTCGGCCCGAACAGTGGTTGGCTCGGCGGAACGGGAGAGTCCTGGGAACGCGGCCCTTACTTTCTCGACGGACTTGTCCCTCTTGCATATTTATTGAACAATACCGCGCTAAAGGACAAGGCACAGAAATATATAGATTGGACGCTAAATTCCCAGGACGCGAGTGGCCGGTTCGGTCCGGGGAGCAACAACGACTGGTGGCCACGCTTTGTCATGCTGAAAGCTTTAGCGCAGTATGAAGAGGCCACTGGCGACCCTCGTGTAGTGCCCTTCATGCATCGCTATTTTCTCTACCAACTTTCCGAGTTGCCGCACCGACCGCTAAAGGATTGGGGAAAGTTCCGATGGCAAGATCAGGCAATAACCGTTCTATGGCTCTACGACCGGACCGCTGACCCCGCGCTTCTGGAACTCCTGAATCTGCTGCGCGTGCAGGGGCACGACTGGATGGCGCAATACGACCATTTTCAATACAAGGAGCGGATGTCAGCAGACCGAATCGCGCTCTTATCCAAACTGCCAGGCTTCCAGGATACCAAGATGGCCACGCATGGAGTGAATAATGCCCAGGCCGTAAAGACGGGTGCACTATGGTCGAGGGTGTCGGGTTCGAGTTCTGATCGACAAGCTGTGCTGAAGATGATCTCCGAACTTGACCAATATCACGGTCTGCCCAATGGCATGTTCTCCTGTGATGAACATCTTGCCGGCCGAAATCCGTCTCAAGGTTCAGAGCTCTGCTCCGTTGTAGAGTACATGTTTTCTCTGGAGCAATCTCTCGCCGTATTGGGTGATGCCTCCCTCGGAGACCGGCTCGAGAAGCTGGCCTTCAATGCATTGCCTGGCGCGATGACCGATGACATGTGGGCTCACCAATACGACCAGCAGCCAAATCAAGTTGAATGCAGCCTGCACAAGGAGCCGTGGACAACCAACGGCCCAGAATCCAACCTTTACGGCCTCGAACCGCATTTCGGATGCTGTACCGCCAATTTCAGTCAGGGGTGGCCGAAGTTCGTTGCGAGCTTGTTTATGAAGTCAGCAGAAGGTGGCCTGGTTGCCGCTGCGTACAGCCCCTGTGAGGCGAACATAGACCTGCAAGGAGCGGTAGTTCATATCGTCGAAGAGACCGAGTATCCTTTTCGCGGAACGATCAGGATAACTGTGAATCCGTCGCGTACATTGAGATTTCCGTTCCTCCTGCGGATTCCTCATTGGGCAGATGATACAGAGATCCTGATCAACGGCCAGCGACAGAGCGTTGGCGGAACTGGAGCGTTCGCGCGTGTGGAGCGGGGATGGAAGCAGGGAGACGTTGTGGAGATCAATTTTCCAATGCAGCCTCGTGTCATTCCGGGCTTCAACGGATCGGTTTCAGTCGAACGAGGTCCGTTGGTGTTCGCGTACAACATCGGCGAGGACTGGCTAAAGCTGCGGGATCGGGGAATGACAGCCGATTGGCAAGTGTATCCAGCGTCACGATGGAATTATGCACTTGCAGTTACTTCTTTGGCGAAGCCGCAGAAGATCGCAGTGTCGGAACGTGCGCTGACGGACAGACCCTTCGCGTTGGAAGGAACTCCCACGCAGTTACAGGTATCAGCAAGGCTGTTGCCGTCCTGGATCGCAAGTGAGGGAGTAGCTGGAACTTTACCCGAAAGTCCGGTTGAGAGCTCGGAGCACGATGAGACGATTACCCTGGTTCCATATGCTGCAGCCAAGCTGCGCATTACATCGTTTCCGCGATTGAGAGACCCCGTGGAGGAAGTAACGAATGGCGGTCTCTGGGTTAGTGGTGGGAAGTCATGACATTAGGAAAGAAACGGCTGATGAGCTCTCTTACCTGAAGGCGAGACAAAACCCGCGCCTTTTGGACGCGGGCAGGTATCGGTGGTGGCGAGGTGTTCCAACTAGAGCGGAATCAAGATAGCTATACCCAATCTTGGTGGTTAGGGTGGATGCTGTATATCTCTGGCGCAGCAACCGCGATGACGAGGATGGGACGAGCCTATTCGGACGACCTTCGGGTAAGGATTT
>JAMFSC010000023.1 GCA_026225095.1 bacterium | reverse complement strand
GATGAGACGTGTCGCGAAGGTGGGGCACCCAACTCTATACCAACAGGCAATCCGCTCTGGCAGGAGCATACCCGGCTGGCCACTTTGTGTCTCAAAGATTGTGCTGGGATCTTTTCTGGCCGGATCACCTTACGGCGATGGTTCCCCATCGGTCGGTTTGCCGAGATTTTCTCGTTGATCTCCTCGCAAAATGGGAATACACTGTCTTTTGGACCTAAAGACAACTATCTCGCCTGAAGCGTGCGGATGTCTGGCGGTCTGAGGTTCTGTACTGCGTGCCAACCGCTGAGCGGCGAGGTGCGTTTTGCAGTCGTAGTGGCAATGATAATCCGCAATCAATGAGGGACACAGAGCATGGCGAAGCGTCGTGGAAATCCGAACTGGGGCAAGCCGGAGCCGATTGGCCCGGTGGTGCCGACGGTTACATCGTTCGAACAGGTCGTCAAGGAGTACAAACTGACCCCCGACCAGTACATCCGCTCCACCCGTTTGCGGGAGTGGGCGAGGCGCAACAAGAACTCGAAGTACATTCCCGAGGCTCTTCTGGAGGCCTGGGGCTTCGAGATCGAGTCGACCCTGTAGTTGAAGGCGCAAATCGGGAGTTGTGAGGCACGCAGAGAAGCAGCCTCAGCTCTCCATGGCACTTCGGGCTCAGGACCGCGGAAGTCGAACTCATCGGGCTGACCTCTCAATAAAGAAGCGAACAGTCAGTAGGCGCCATCCCTTGGGGTGGCGCTTTTCTTGTGCGGCCTGGGCCTGCGGGCCGGGGGCTATGATCGAGGAAACGGGATGCGGAGGTTTTCCAGACGATGTTTTCGAATGTTGCAGAGGCAGTAGCCGAGATTCGGGCGGGCCGGATGGTGGTCGTGGTGGACGACGAGGACCGTGAGAACGAGGGAGACTTGACGTTGGCGGCGGAGTTTGTCACGCCGGAGGCGATCAACTTCATGGCCAAGCATGGGCGGGGGCTGATATGCCTGACGCTGACCGAGGACAGGGCCGACTACCTGCGCCTGGGGCCGATGACCCAGGAGAATACTTCGCGATTCGGGACCGCTTTTACAGAGAGCGTGGAGGCACGCGAGGGGGTGACGACGGGGATTTCGGCGGCGGACCGGGCGCATACGATCCGGGTCGCAATCGATCCAGCGTCGACCGCGCAGGACCTGGCTCGGCCAGGGCACGTGTTTCCGCTGCGTGCGCGCAAGGGTGGAGTGCTGGTGCGAGCAGGTCAGACGGAGGCCTCGGTCGACCTGGCACGCATGGCGGAGCTGATTCCGGCCGGGGTGATCTGCGAGATCATGAACGAGGACGGAACGATGGCACGAGTTCCCGACCTGGTGGAGTTCTGCGCGAAACACCGGTTGAAGATGGTAACGGTGGCCGACCTAATCCGCTACCGCCTGCAGCATGAGCGGTACATTCGTCCGGTGGCGGAAGGTCAGCTGCCGACGGCGCATGGGACGTTCCGGATGATCGCGTATGAGAGCGAGGTGGATGGGGGCGAGTCCCATGTGGCGCTGGTGTATGGCGATGTGACCGGTGACGAGGTGTCCACGGTGCGGGTCCATACGCACGATCTCGCCGGGGACGTGTTTGGAACGACGTTGGGGGACGGACGGGCGGTGATTGACGACTCATTGCGGAGGATCGCGGAGTCAGGCCGGGGAGCGCTGATCTATCTGCATAACGGGACTCCGGGTTTTGCGATCGACCGGGTGGGGGCTCCGGTGACACCGGGAGGCTTGCAGCGGGTTCTCCTTCAGCGGGAGGGGCGGTCGCGGGACGCGAGTGAACAGAGGACGCTGCGGCAGGTTGGGCTTGGAGGGCAGATCCTGTCGGACCTGGGAATCCACAAGATTCGCCTGCTCACCAACACGCCGACGCATGTTCCTGCTCTGCAGGGATTCGGGATCGAGATTGTGGAGCAGGTTCCTGTTGGGATGAGAGTGGAGACGGTATAGGGCGCCATCTTCGGGGTGGCACGGGATTCACTCCCGTAGCCCGGAGCTGTGGCGGCCGGCCCAACTTAGAGCAGATTCGCTGAAGGTTTAGGGTTGTGCATTGGATGCCGTGGCGCTCCGGCCCACCTTAGCGACGATGAGACGTGTCGCGAAGGTGGGGCACCAAACTCTATACCAACAGGCAATCTGCTTTAGTTGCGAATGCCCAGGAGGGGTAGGAGTCGAGTGCGGATGTCGTCGGCGTTGAGGGGCTTACGGAGGTAGGCCCGGGCCCCGACGGCGATGGCGCGCCGATGGAGGGGTTCGTCCTCTTCGGTAGCGATGACGGCTGCCGGAACACCTTCGGCGAGTCCTTCGGCCAGGCGGCGTTCGAGAAACTCGAGGCCCCCCATCACGGGCATGGTGATGTCCGTGAGGATGAGGTCCAGGGCATCGCTCTGGTCGAGATACCGGAGCATATCGATCGCCTCGCGGCCGTCGCGTGCGTGCAGCACTTCCGTAAGATCGATGCCGGCGAGACGCAGCTGGCGTTCGACGACCTTTCTCATGACATGGGAATCATCAACGATGAGAGCGCGCACCTGACCTCCATGATTTCATCCACTGCGGGATGATAACGGCCTTATCGGCGAAAGGCTCTTTGGCGTGAGGGCGTTAAGGTCTTCTAACTGGGACTTGCGCAGCTTCGGCCCATGACCTGCTTATGTCAGGGCATGGATAGCGGACTCTACGCAGCTTATAGCGGACTTCTGGCGCGGACGCAGGCGCTGGATACGGCGGCTAACAACCTGGCGAATGCCGGTACGAGCGGTTTTCGGGCGCAGCGCGACTACTTTCGTGGAGTGATGGCGGGAGCCATTTCAAACACGGGACTGGGAAGCTCGCAGGTTGGGCAGGCCGTGAACGACTACGGCATCTTAGGCGGGAACGGGTTGGACCTGACCCAGGGGCAACTGACGACAACAGGCAATCCTCTGGACCTGGCGGTGAATGGCACGGGGTTCTTCTCGGTGCAGACACCTCGGGGTGTGCGGTATACGCGGGATGGAGCGTTTGAGCGTTCCGCGGATGGTGTGCTCCAGACGCGGGCGGGCGAGCCGGTGCTGAATGCGCAGGGGACGACCATTACAGTGCCCACAGGAACGGTGCTGGTGAGCTCGGATGGAACGCTGTCGGTAACCGCCGCGGACGGGACTGCCCAGATTGCAGGTCAGGTTGCGGTGTCCACGTTTGAGGATCCGACGGCCTTGACGGCGGAGGGGACGAACCGGTTTGTTCCGGGAGAGGGGCAACAGCCGATTGCGGCGACGGGGTCGATTACGCAGGGTTCGCTCGAAGGGGCGAACCAGGATGTGATCCACGGCACGATGCAATTGGTGCTGACGCAACGGCAGGCAGAGATGATGCAGAAGGCGATGAACGTCTTCAGCAACGATTTCGATAAGACGGCCGGGGAAGAACTCGGCAAGGTTTAGCGTGCGGCGCCGGGGAAGATGTCCGGCGACGAAGACAGATCGAACAGCAACGGCAGGTTTCCGGAGGATGGAATGATTCGAGCTTTATACACGGCAGCGAGCGGGATGAGTGCACAGCAATCCAACCTGGACACAATTGCGAACAACCTGGCGAACTCGGCGACGTCGGGATTCCGCAGCAGGAAGATGCAGTTCGAGGACATGATCTATCAGAATCTGGTGACGCCGGGTTCAGCCCAGACTCAGCAGACGGTGTCGGCGGGACTCCAGATCGGGCTGGGCACAAAGTCGGCGGCGGCGGAGTTGATCCAGACCCAGGGAACGTTCTCGCAGACGAGCAATCCGCTGGACCTGGCGATTCAGGGGCAGGGCTTCTTCCAGATTACGATGCCGGATGGGACAACTTCTTACACTCGGGATGGCAGCTTCCATCTGAACTCGCAGGGCAGCCTGGTGACGGTGGACGGTAACCCGATGATTCCGGCGATTACGATTCCCCAGAATTCAACAGGGGTAACCATCTCGCAGTATGGCGTGGTCACGGCGCAGATTCCTGGGCAAACGACGGCGTCACAACTGGGGATTATCCAGTTGGCGAACTTCGCCAATCCAGGCGGATTGAACTCGGTCGGTGGCAACCTCTTTCAGCAGAGCTCTTCTTCGGGAAACCCGATCACGCAGGCTCCAGGTGGTACCGGAGGCGTGGGGACACTGCAGCAGGGGTACACGGAGAACTCGAACGTGGACGTGGTGGCGGAGTTCGTGAACATGATCGTCGCGCAGAGAGCGTACGAGAGCAACTCCAAGGTGATCAAGGTGGCGGACGACATGTACTCGCAGGTCAACGGGCTGGTGCGTTAGGCGATGACGAAGCCCTCGATGACATTCGGTATCCTTCTTCTGGCTGGGACCGCTTCAGGCTTTGTGGCCGCAGCGGAGACGTCATGCGCCAGCAACCCGGCGGCCGCGGTTCGGGCCTTCGAGCATGGCGCGGCGGCGGATGGCGCAGGGGATGGGTATCGCGTAACGGGAGTGCGGCGGGATCCGGTGCTGCAGATCACGTGGGCTTCGGTGGGCCGGTGCGGGCATCCGGAGTGGCCGGAGGTGAGCGTGGCGACGACGGCTCGGCTGCAGGCCGTGGCGGTTGCGGCTCTGGCCGAGGGTTCCGGCGCCAGGATGCCGGCGCGGCCGCAGAATGTGGCGATCGCCCAGGCACGGTCGATCGAGCGCGTCGTCAAGCCGGGTGATGTGGTTCGGCTGTGGCACAACGAGACGAATGTGCGGATGGAGTTGACTGCTGTCTGCGATGAAAGCGGGGCGCTCGGAGACAAGGTTCGAGTGCATGTGACATCGCGGTTGGAAGACGGAACAGTTGTGCGGTACATTTCGGGCCTGGTTCGCGGACCGGCAGATGTGGAGATGGAATGATGGCAAATCAACGGATTGCAAAGAGCGGCAAGGTGAAGATCGAGACGGCATATGGGCTGGCCAGGATGCAGAGCAACCGAGAGCTGAATACGGTCAAGTTCGATGTGCTTGAGGACGTCATCGACGAGGATATGCATGAGCACAGTGGGCACGCGTGTGTGGGGAGGTTTGCTGCCGGTACTGCGGCTGTGCTGCTGCTGCTTGCGGGAACCGGGGTGCTGCCGGGCCAGGAAGGCGAGAAGGGCGTGACGGCGAAGGTTGAGAAGGTGCTCGGGCTACAGACGCTTCCGCACCTGGCTGCGATGTCGCTGAATACTTACCTGGAGCGGGTACATGCAACCACGACGGTGGACCAGCCGTTTACCGGATCCATCTGGACCGACAGCGGACGCTTTGCGCGGCTGACTTCCGATGTGCGTGCGTCGCGTCCGAATGACCTGATCTCGGTGGTGGTGACGGAGAGCCTGGCGGCGTCGACGGATGGAACGGTGAAGAACTCGAGGAGTTCAAGCGCGAGCTCCCAGATTTCCTCTCTGATTGGTGCTCTTCATGCGGGCAATGCGTTACAGAATCTGTTGAATCAGAATTCCGCGGCGGGGCTGAGTGCGCAGGGACAGAGCGCGACGAACTCAAGTTTGAGCACCACGTTTGGTGGGCAGGTGGTTGCGGTGCTGCCGAACGGCACGCTGGTGATCGAGGCGGCTCGGGAGGTGGAGTTCAGTCAGCAGACGCAGACGATCGTGCTGCGTGGTCTGGTGCGGCCTGAAGATATCTCGCAGCAAAACCAGGTGCTTTCCACGGCGATCTCGAGCCTGGAGCTGGAGGTTCGCGGGAAGGGAATTGTGAACGACTTCACGCGTAGACAGAATCCGCTGGTGAGATTTATCGAGAAGATTCTTGTGTTCTAGATGATTCTTCGCGCCTGCTTCGGTTCCCGAACAGGTTTCATGACAACGAATCTTTCTCCGCTGAACAAGGGCTCCTTCATGGCTTCACCACGGCAACATAAAGCGGCTCTTCTGCTCTCATCTCTCTGGTCGAGGCGTTCGGCGCCTGTGCTCGGCGAAAGGCTGGCGGTCGCGATTCTGTTAGGTACGGCGGTCTCGTTGGCGGCGCAGATTCCGGCAGCTCAGACTACGGCCCAGCAGATCCCAACAGCGCAGGTCCCGGTTGCGATGACGTCGGTTGTACAGAGTCCGGTGGCGCAGCGCCAGGCGCGGGTAAAGGACATCTCTTCCGTGGAGGGGATTCGCGACAACCAGCTGGTGGGCTATGGGATTGTGGTGGGGTTGAATGGCACAGGGGACAGTCAACAGACAACGTTCCCGACGCAGACGTTGGCGGCGATGCTGCTTCGCATGGGCGTGAGTGTTCCAGCGACATCGATTCGCGTGGCTAACCTGGCGGCGGTTTTTGTCTCGGCGACGCTGCCCCCGTTTGCACGACCGGGCACGAAGCTGGACATCACGGCATCTTCGGCTGGTGACGCGCGGAGTCTTGAGGGCGGACTCCTTTTGATGACCCCACTGTATGGGTCGGACGGCAAGATCTATGCCCAGGCCCAAGGTGCGCTGGTGGTTGGCGGTTACTCGATCAGCGTGAACGGGAACACGAAGCAGTTCAACCATCCGACGACGGCGCGAATTCCTTATGGGGCGATGGTGGAGCGAAGCCTGATCAATGATCTTGCCGGCCGAAGCAGCTTCTCCCTGTTGTTGAACGATGCGGACTTTCATAGCGCGGAGGCCATGGCGCACGCGGTGAACCGGGAGCTCGGACGGCCAGCGGCCCACGCGGTGGACAGCAGGACGGTGTCGCTCGCGGTGAGCGCTGGGGAGGAGATTCCCGCTTTGCTGGCCAGAGTGGAAGAGGTTGAGGTCCCAGTGTTTCCGAGGGCCAAGGTCATCGTGAATGAGCGGACGGGTACGGTGGTGATTGGAGGTACGGTGGTGCTGCAACCGGTGTCGATCTTGCATGGGGGCCTGGCGGTGAACGTGGTGAGCCAGTTCCAGGTATCGCAGCCAAACTCCTTCGGCGTAGGCAGCACGCAGACGGTGCAACAAACCACGGTGGCTGCAAAGGATAAGCCGGTGAGCCGGATCGAGTTGAAGCAGGGAGCCACGGTGGATGACCTGGTACGAAGTCTGCAGGGAATTGGGGCCTCGGCGCGGGACGTTATTTCGATCTTGCAGGCGATGAAGTCCGCAGGCGCATTGGAAGCGGAGATTGAGGTTTTATGACGACACTGGGAGCGATGGCGGGGTTAGCCCCGATGGCAGGCACGACGCAGACGGATGCGGCCAAGAGGGTTCAGGACGCGAAGCTGACGGACGCGGCGCAGGGGTTCGAGGCGATGTTTCTGACGGAGATGTTGAAGTCGTTGAAGACGGCGAAAGAGGACGCGGGCGAAGACAAGGACCAGAGTGCGGGGAGCGATACCATGTCGAGCTTCGGGACCGAGTCGCTGGCGAAGGCGATCGCCAAGGGCGGGGGAATGGGAGTGGCCAAACAGATTGTGCAGAAGGTGAATCTGGAGCGGAATCAGCAACATGATGCCCAGATGAGGAAGAGCTAACCAGTACTAAAGTTTCAAAACGAACCGCCGATGTATCAAGCAGGCGGAGGAAACACCATGAGCTACTCGAACGGAATTGGAAGTCTGCAGTACCTGCAGGGGACATTGGCCCCTGCTTCCACGGAGACAAAGCGCCCGGCAACGACGACGGGTGATGGCAATGTTGATGCATCGGGCACGGGCGCACGGGGTGCAGACAGCACCTTATTGAGCTCAGTGGGAGGCCTGGTGAGTGCGGCGCTGCAGGTTCCGGATGTGCGGACCTCGCTGGTGTCATCCCTGCAGGCGTCGATTGCGGCCGGCAGCTACAAGGTGTCGTCCTCGGACGCCGCCGAGCGTCTGATGAACACCATGTTGAACCGGTAGAAAGATCTGAAGATGCGGGGAATGGCCCGAGGATTTGAGATAGCGATGAATATCAACCCCATGGCGATGATGATGACCTCGAATGCCGGAGCTCAAGCGACTGCGACAGGCGGTGGTGCGGTTCCGGTGCGAATGAAGGGAATGAGCGGGGATGAGCTGAGTGCCCTCTCTACCGAGAGGTTCGTCTCGATCGCACTCGATGAAGCGATCGCCGCCTTGGCAACACTTGATGCAGATCGACTGGAGGCGATCACGGCGAATGTGGCCGCGATGGTCGCCTCCCGGCCACTGATTGAAGCCACCGCGGGCGTGATGGCGGATCGGGCGGCGCGGGAAGAGGATCTGCGCGAAGTGATGGCGCGGCATCGGCTTCTGGGACACCTGCTGGAGACAACGAGTTTGAACCTGAGCGTGCTGCAAGGACTGCGGCGGCGCAACAGTATCGGAGGAGATTTATGGGTACGCTAAATTCACTGATGGACCTGACGCGGAATGCTCTGGATACGAACCAGGCAGCGCTTTCGATTATCAGCAACAACGTCGCCAATCAGAATACGGTGGGCTACACGCGCGAGACGCCGACGATTGCCGGGGATGAGGTGACGCTTGGCGGCACCACGGGATTGTCGATCTCGGAGACAAGCGTGACGGCGGTGTCGCAGCGGGACCGCGTGCTGGAACAGCGGGTGCAGCAGCAGACACAGGTCGTCGCTCAGTCGACGGCGCAGCAGGGTGCGCTGAATCAGCTGGAGACGGTGTTCGGCCTCACGACTTCGTCTACAACAACAGTCGGGACGACAATCGGCGATTCGATCACGGGGCTTTACAACTCGTTCAGCTCGCTGGCGACTGCGCCATCCGATCTGAGTTCGCGGGAGGCTGTGCTGAGCGCAGCGACGACTCTCGTGACCGCATTTCAATCGGCGTCGAGCCAGATCGACTCGATCAACAGCGGGATCTCGCAAGAGGCGAGTACGGTGGTGAGCCAGGTCAACGGATTGACGACGACGATCGCAGGTTTGAACAAACAGATCGCGTCGCAGAGCAATAGGGGAGATGCCGGTGTACTGGAAGATCAGAGGCAGACGGCCATCGCTCAGCTCTCGCAGCTAGTTGGACTGGACCAGGTGACGACGGAGACCAATGGCATTACGCTCTCGTTGACAAATGGCGCGGTGCTGGTGGCCGGTAGCCAGTCCTACGCGTTGGCAAGCGGGCTTTCGGGGACGCAGACGACGATCACGGCGGCAGGCAGCGCGACGGACATCTCGGGACAGATTACGGGTGGTCAATTGGGCGGGCTGATCTCGGTACAGCAGCAGACGATTGTTTCGCTCAAGAACTCGCTTGACCAACTCGCCTATGCGATTGGGTCGACGATCAACACTCAGAACGCTGCTGGATTGGATGGGGCCGGTGCAGCCGGCGGCGCCCTGTTCACATTGCCCGCAACTGCCGCAGGGGCGGCTCATTCGATCGCGCTTGCGACCACCAATCCGCAGAAGGTCGCGGCGGCCGGTCCGGGGCAGGGCACATCGGGAAACTCAAACGCGAATGCGCTTTCGGCGTTGGGGGCATCGGTGATCGTGGGTGGAGGGACAGCCATCAGCTACTTCGGCGGAGTCCTCTCAGGACTTGGCACCGCGGTGTCTTCTGCCACATCGGCCGTGACTTCGCAGCAGGCTGCGTTGACGCAACTGACCACCCAGCGGGACGGCATGTCGGGGGTCTCGCTGGACGATGAGGCCGCCAGCTTGAGCCAGTATCAGCGCTCGTATCAGGCGGCCTCGCGCCTGTTCTCGACGGTGGATACGATCTTCGCGGCTGCAATCAACCTCGGTACAGCAACCACGGTATAGCCGACGTCTTTGACTGAACTTTCATCAACCAGCAACGCTGCCTGCGGATGCAGGCAGCGACAGGAGCCAACATGCGAGTCGATCCGCACTACATTCAAAACCTCTCGTCAGCAATCTCACAGGGGACCGCGGCAGAAGCGAACTTGACGAACCAGCTCTCCACCGGCTTGCGGGTGAGCCAGGTGGGGGATGACCCGGTCGCTGCGACGCAGAGTCTTCAGCTGGCTTCGACGATCTCCCAAGGCGCAGTCTTTGTGCAGTCGGCGACGCGTCAGGCGGGTGTATTGCAGGTAACGGATTCGACGCTTGCGGAGGTGGTGACCCAGCTGACCAAGGCGGTGAGTCTGGCAACACAGGGTTCCAACGGGACCTTGGACGCAGCGCAACGGTCGGCCGTGGCTCTACAGCTGCAGGGAATTCAAGCAGATGTGTTGACCCTGGCGAATACCAGCTATCTGGGGCAGTACATCTTCGCGGGGAGCCAGGGTAGTACGCAGCCATTCTCGCTGAGCGCCACCGGTGCGGCCGTCTATGCCGGAGATACGGTGCAGCAAACCTTTCAGACGCCGGGCGGTCAGAGCCTGGTGACCAATCTTCCAGGGTCGGGCGTCTTCGACGCGGCGGGATCGAGCGTCTTCGCTGCGCTGAGTTCGGTGATTTCTGATCTGACAAGCAATAATGGGGCAGCTAGCGTGGATAGCGCGCAGCTTACCGCGGCTCTGAGCACGATCAGTTCGCAGCGCAGTGTCATCGATAGCTCCCTAAACCGCTTGCAGGCGACGAGCACCTATATCCAGACGCAGAATGCCAATCTTACTGTGCAGCAGAGCTCATTGATCGGCACGGATCAGGTGCAGGTCGCGACGCAGTTGCGGGCCACTGAGACCCAGCAACAGGCGCTGCTATCGGTGGTGGCCGCGTTGAGCAAGGGAAGTCTCTTCGACTACTTGAAGTAAAGCGTTCTCAACGGTTATGCCTCCGCTCGAAAAGGGAGGCTTATACTTTGTCCATGTTCAGGAGCCTGGCATTTTTGTGGCGCGCGACTCGGGGCTACCGTCTGCAGCCATGGCGGAGTCCGTATCTTCGATGGCGGTTTGAGACTTATACGGGCAAGCGGGCTGAGACGGTGACGCTGGGCGACTTCTGGAATCTGATGCGCACAGAATGGCGGCAATTGCTGCATTTTCTGCGTTGGACCTCGGAGATTCGGGCTTACGCAGACAGCCAGAATCAGTAACGACAAACGAGGCCAAGTGAGCGGCCGACTGTTTGGATGTTCCAGATTGTGTGGGGGCCGCGTTCTTCGAAGGCGGCTAGCCGGAAGCGGCTCGCATCATGGATGCGGAGTGGCTGCGGGAGACCTCGTTCGAATGCGGCTTATGCTTCATTGCCGGCGGGCAGGATGCTCTCGGGGGCGGAGTGACGGTTGCCGGTGGCTTATGATAGTTCAGGCACGTCGCGCACGAAGATCGCAGAGCATGAGGGGATGCAATCAATGGGTGAGTGGAAGAAGTTGACCGCGTCGGATGGACACGAGCTGGGCGCGTATGTGGCGAAGCCGGCAGGCGAACCAATTGGATCCGTGATCGTGATCCAGGAGATTTTTGGGGTCAATCCGCATATACAGTCGGTCGCGGACGGTTACGCCGGGGATGGATTCCTGGTGATTGCGCCTGCCCTGTTCGACCGCTATGAGCGCGACCTGCATCTTGGTTATAGTGGACCGGATGCGCAGAAGGCGTTTGCACTGTACCCAAAGCTGAATGTCGATGTGGCTTTGCTCGACGTCGCGGCCGCTTACGAGTGGCTGTCGAGCGCCGGAAAGGGAGTGGGAGTCGTTGGGTTCTGCTGGGGTGGTCTGATGAGTTGGCTCACTGCGACGCGAGGCGACGATTTGAAGGTGAGGCCGAGTTGCTGCGTCGGCTACTATCCTGGCGGGATCGGCAAGTATGCGGCTGAGCAGCCAAGTTGCCCCGTGATGCTGCACTTTGGCGGGAACGATACGCATATCGGCAAGGAACAGATCGACGCGGTGCGTTCGGCGCATCCCGAAGTTGAAATTAATGTCTACGAGGATGCGGGACACGCGTTTAACCGGGACGTCGATCCGGCGAGCTACAATGCAGAGGCGGCCAGGATCTCTCGGGAACGGACTCTGACGTTCTTCAAGACACACGTTTCCTAACCATGGGTCGGGGTCAATCGGCGTTCCAAAACCGGAGCGCGGACGGGCCGGACCCCCGGCGGGTGGCTCACCCGCAATTGCTCTGCTCCCGAACCGGTGCTATCGTTACGTTAGACACTATGAGAGTGGACTTGAAGATAGAAGATCAGGAGTAGAAACAGCTGTGCTAGCACCCGTAAAAAAGACCGATATCATTGCGAAGTTCCGTACGCATGACTCCGACACCGGGAGTCCCGAAGTTCAGATCGCCATTTTGAGCGAGCGCATCGGCGAGTTGACAGAGCACTTCAAGACGCACAAGAAGGATCATGGCTCGCGCCGTGGACTTTTGATGCTGGTTAGCAAGCGTCGCCGCCTGCTGGACTACCTGAAGAAGTGCGATTCCGACCGCTATCGCGACGTCATCGGCAAACTCGGCATCCGGAAGTAGTTGATGAGGGGCCGGCGCGGCTGGCCCCCTCGATTCCCGTTTCGTCCGCTCCTAGCAAGAAAGACCACACAAACCATGGAAGCGCGTCGCACCCGCCATCAGCCGGTCATCTGCCTCGTACAGGATCTAACCAGATCTTGTTGCAGGAGTTTCTGACGATGGGGGCCCCGGATGGCGCTTTCATTCCCCGCCCGCTCCGCGGGTGCGGCCGCTCTGGCCTGCGCCTCCCCGAACCAGCCCTGAAGCATGTAATCCGGATGCGACGCGCGGCGTCGCAAGTTCCAGATTACGCCCCGCTGCGCCCGGCCCGCTTGGTTTGCGCCTAGCTGCGGCAGAGCCGACAGGCTTTACAAGATCCCAGACGAGAAGATAGAGACGAGGTAGATGATGAAGCAGGATGTAACCGTAGAGCTTGCAGGTGGCAAGCAGATTAAATTTGAGACCGGCCGCATGGCCAAACAGGCCCCCGGTGCGGCCTTTACGACCAGCGGCGACAACGCGGTACTGGCAACCGCGGTGGCTTCGCCAGACCCGAAGGAAGGCATTGATTTCTTTCCTCTGACTGTGGAATATCGCGAGTTTACCTACGCGGGCGGACGTATTCCGGGTGGATTCATCAAGCGTGAGGGCCGTCCGAGTGAGAAGGAAGTACTGACCAGCCGGCAGATCGACCGCCCGATCCGTCCGCTCTTCCCCGAAGCCTTCCGGAATGAGACGCAGGTGGTTGCGTTTGTGTACTCGGCGGACAAGGAGAACGATCCTGATGTCCTCGGGATCAATGCGGCGAGCTGCGCACTGGCGCTGAGCGACATCCCTTTTCATGGGCCGGTGGGCGCGGTGCGGATCGGTATTGTCGATGACCAGTTTGTCGTGAACCCGACCTACGCAGAACGGTCGAAGGGCCTCCTGAACATCATAGTCGTCGGCACCAGGGACGGCATCGTGATGGTGGAGTCGGGTGCGAAGGAGATTGAAGAGTCGCGGGTGGTGGATGCGATCGAGTTCGCACACGTGGAGATCAAGAAGATCTGCGCCGCGATCGAAGACCTGGTGAGCCGCGCCGGCAAGGTGAAGCGGACGGTCACACCGGTCGAGACCGACGTAACTTATCTGAATGAGCTGGGTGCGAAGGTTGGGGAGCGGCTGAAGGATGCGCTCGATACCCAGAAGCATCCGAAGTTCGAGAGCTACGCGCTGGTCAAGCAGATCAAGGACGAGTTGAAGAAGGACCTGCCCGAAGGTGATGCCGCAGCCAGCAAGAAGCTGAGCAAATACTACGAACTGCTGCGGGAGAACATCTTCCGGGAGCAGGTTCTGGATCAGCGTATTCGTCCGGATCATCGGACGTTCGATCAGATTCGTGAAGTAACGGTTGAAGTTGGCGTGCTTCCACGAGTTCATGGATCAGCTTTGTTCACGCGGGGCGAGACCCAGGCGCTGGTGAGCGCGACGCTTGGAACGACGGACGACGCGCAGCGGCTGGAGAGCTACGAGGGTGAGCAGAAGCGCCGCTTCATGCTGCACTATAACTTTCCGCCGTTCTCGGTTGGCGAAGTTGGGCGCATGACTGGCGTGGGCCGGCGTGAGATTGGGCACGGAGCGCTGGCTTCGCGAGCGATCGAGGCCGTGTTGCCGGGTGAAGATGAGTCTCCGTACACGTTGCGGGTAGTCTCGGACATCCTGGAGTCGAACGGATCTTCGTCCATGGCAACCGTCTGCGGAGCGTCTCTGGCGCTGATGCAGGCCGGTATTCCGATCAAGGGTGCCGTCGCTGGCGTTGCGATGGGTCTGGTGAAGGAAGGCGACAAGTACGCTGTCCTGACCGACATCGCGGGCGCTGAAGATCACTATGGCGACATGGACTTCAAGGTAGCGGGAACCCGAAAGGGGATCACCGCACTGCAGATGGACATCAAGATCATGGGGATCACACCGCAGATCATGCGGGAGGCACTCGAGCAGGCGCGCGTGGGTCGGCTTTCTCTGCTGGACACTATGGACGCAACGATCGCGGGCGCAAGCACGGAGAAGTCGCAGTTCGCTCCGCGGATTCACACGATCCAGATTCCCACGGATAAGATCCGTGATCTTATCGGACCGGGCGGCAAGGTGATCCGCGGGATCATCGATGCGACGGGTGTGAAGATCGATGTGGACGATACGGGCCGGGTCAATGTGGCTTCGAGCGACGCCGATGGGCTTGCTCGGGCAATCCAGATGATCAGCGACATTACGGCGGTCCCGGAGATTGGCAAGATCTATCTTGGCAAGGTCGTTCGGCTGGCGGAGTTCGGGGCGTTTGTGGAGATATTCCCCGGCACGGATGGTCTGTTGCATGTCTCCGAGATCGCGGAACATCGCGTGAAGGAGGTAAAGGATGAGCTTCGCGAGGGCGACCAGATCCTGGTGAAGGTGCTTTCGATCGAGGGCAATCGGATCAAGCTCTCGCGCAAGGCTGTACTACGTGAGCAGCGTGCAAAGCTTGGCCTGCCAGAGGTTGCTCCTGAGCCGTCGGCTTATGGAACGCCAATCGAGCGGCCCATGCCGTCGGTGCAGGCGTCGGATGATGCGGATGGTGATGACGATGGGGAAGATATCGACGGCGATGAGGATGACAGCGTCGATGAGCCGAACTTCAATCGGGCGGAGGTGCCGGTAGGGGCACCGGGGGTACCTGCGGTCAGGACTGCGGGTGGACCTGGCGGCGACCGGCGGCCGGGTGGTGGGGATCGACGGCGGCGGCGTGGTGGACGGCGTCCGGGTGGCCCGGGCGGCGGTGCACCACCGGCTGGCGGCGGTAACCGGTAGGCTACCGTTAGTAAGGAGATGGGCCACGCTTCGGCGTGGCCCTCTCTCATTAGGGCCGGATACTGAGGGGCTCGTCGTGGGGGACGACCGTGAGGAGGCGATAGGTGGCCCCGCCGAGGAGGGCCGTGCCGGCCATCATCCATGGGCTGATGGGTGGGTGAAGGAGGATGAGGCCTTCCAGGACGGTGAAGAACGGGGTGAGGAGGTAGCGGGCGGCCAGGCTGTGGGGGGCGAGGCGGCTGAGGAGCCAGGTGAGGAGGAGGGTTTCGGGGAGGTCGGCGGAGAGGCAGCGGAGGGACTCTGCGCGGACGGCTGCGAGGGTCCAGTTGGTATGGCCGGAGACAGTAGAGATAAGGAGCAGGGCTGCGGCGTTGGTGAGGCACAGGATGGCCAGGGCGGGGGCGAAGCGGATGCCGCGGAGCTGGCGGCGGAGACCGAACATGGCTGCGCCGGTGAGCGTGGCAGCCAGGATCAGGAGGGCGATGGCCTGTGCGGCGATCCCGGTGGACGGGACTGAGACAGGGAGGACGAGGAGGAGGCCCGCAATGGCGGCGAGGGCGGGAGCGAGAAGGGACTGGGCTCCGCGCAGGCTGACCAGGGCCAGCGCGGCTGGCAGGAGGGCGAAGATGAGGACGGCGGTCGAAGACGGGATCTTGCCCCGGACCGCGTCGAGCAGGAGCGATGGGAAGGCGATCAGGGCGAGGCTGAGGGCGGCGGTTCGCCACAGGGTTCGGATGCTCGGCCATGATGTGCGTTTCAGGCCCCAGGGAAGGGCAGCCATTCCGATGAGGAAGAGATGAGAGCCGCGGGCTGCGGCCGTAGGCATTCGGGCTGGGAAGAGGTCGGCGAGGAGCCAGGCGGTCGAGGACCAGAGCGAGAGGACGATGAGCCCGACGGCTTCGGCACGGGTCAGCTGCCCGATGCCTCCCGGGTCGTTTGGCTTGGAGTCAGCCGACGGATGGATGGTGTTTCGCGCGGCGGGGTCAGGCGTGGTGGTCGCCATCGCTCAGGCGGCGGTGGAAGAAGTTGAAGACGAGGGTCATGATGCTGTGGGCGAGATCGGGGTCGTAGCGGAGCCCTTCGTCGCGGAGGAAGGCATGGGCTCCGTTGACCTCGATCCAGCTCATACGGGCTTCGACCTCGTTGAGTCGGGCCTGGACTTTGAGGCGTCCATCGAGGGGGACGTGGGGGTCCTGACGGCCCCAGACCATGAAGAGTTCGCCCTTGATGTCGGCGGCGCGGGCCAGGGAGTCGTCCTTCATCCCGGCACCGAGCGAGGCTTTGTGGAGGTCGGTCGCGTAGAAGCAGACGGTTCCGAGGACCTCGGGGTTGAAGGAGGCGCGGAAGGCGAGGTGGCCGCCGATGCAGATTCCCATGACGCCGATCTTGCCGTTGCAGTCGGAGCGGGTGAGGAGGTGATCGATGACGGCGCGGGAGTCTGCGTCGTAGCTGGCGAGTTCCTTGGTGGTCTTGAGGGCGTTACCGCGATCGGAGCCGGCCTGATCGTACTTGAAGACCTCTCCAGGGGCCTCGAACTCATGGTAGATCTCAGGGATCGCCACGATGTAGCCGTGCCCAGCCAGCATGGCGGCGGTGCGCCGGATGGGTGCGGTGACCTGAAAGATCTCGGAGTACAGAAGAATTCCGGGATACTTCCCCGGAGCGGCTGGACGGAGGATGTGGGTCCGCATGGGGCCGTATGGGGTCGTGAGATCTACGTGTTCGCCATCGACGATGATCATCTTGCTCCTTGTACTCTTCGTACTCTTCGACCCATGGTACCCCCCCGGGGGGTAGAGTTCAAAGTATTCAAAACAAACGACCTAAGTCTGGACCTTGGTGTGCAGGACCAAGACGCTGGTTTAAGTTTCAACGGCCCGGCGAGGTGGCCAGGCCGTCTTCCATCCTTGATTTGATTATAGTCAGTGTGTCAAGAGGGTTCTGTCGTCTGACTTCAGGTGAGTCGAGGCGCTGCGGTAAGCGAACCGAATTTTGGCGCGTCTGAAAGGGCAGCGAGGAGCAACGATGAGGGGTGACATGAAGCGGATGGTCTGGGTATGGATGATTGTGCTGGCTTTCGGGGCAGTCGCGGTGCGCGGGCAGGTGGCGCTCGATAACCAGTCGGTGGTGAAGATGGTCAAGGCGGGGCTGGGTGAAGAGGTGATCCTGTCGATGGTGCAGGGACAACCCGGGGTCTACGAGATGACGCCGGACTCTCTGGCTGAGTTGAAGAAAGACGGAGTGACCGACCGGGTGATTGCGGCGATGGCGGCGAAGGGTCCGGCGGTGACGCTGAACGACTACGACGGGCTCGACATCGGGGTGTACTACAAGGCGGGTAACGCAACGGAGTGGACACGGGTTCCTTCCGAACGGGTGTATGCCAAGAGCGGAGGTGCGTTTAAGTCCCTGGCGACGAACAATATCATCAAGCAGGATATGAACGGCAGGCTGGACGGACAGCAGAGCCAGCTTGCGCTGTCGAAGCCGCTCCAATTCCTGGTGATCACTCCGGAGGGGATCGACGCAACGGACTTCACGCTGGTGGAGTTGACGCAGAAGAAGGACGGGCGAGAGTTTCGGACGAAGACGGGCGGGGTGTTTCATACGTCCGAGGACGTGTCGCGGAGCGCTGTTCCATTCGAACAGAAGAAACTGGCGAAGCACACCTATGCGGTGATCCTGCCTTCGGGGGTCGGGAAGGGAGAGTATGCCTTCCTGGCGGCGGGCTTGTCGGGCGCTTCGGCGACGGGTTCGAGGGGCAAGGCTTACACGTTTCATGTGGTGGAATGAGCCACTCGTTGGACCACATCATGGCCCGCTGGCAATGTTTTTCTTGCGGCGTCAAAGCGGGGCCTCGAGCGGCGAAACAGCTACTTTGCGCGAAGTGCCAGCGGGTAATGGCATCGAGTCCATGGCCCGGTGCTGTGGCGGCCAACCCACCTTAGAGCAGATTCGCTGAAGGTGTAGAGTTCTGGGTCGGGTACCGTGGCGCTCCGACCCACCTTAGCGACGATGAGACGTGTCGCGAAGGTGGGGCACCCAACTCTATACCAACAGGCAATCTGCTCTAATCCTGAACGATGGTGCTGACGGTCACGATTTGGACGATCTGGATTCCGCTGGTCGAGCTTGCAGCGATCTGGAACTGATAGGTTCCCGGCAGGGCATAACGGAGGTTTGGATTGGGACCGCCGCCACAGGCGATCGCGGCGAAGGCTGCAACGGTGCAAAGGACGACTCCGGCCAGGCGCGCGAAGTGAGTGCGATGACGGCGGGTTCTCCACAGAAGGAAGAGGCCGGGCGCGAGGAGGCAGAGGGTGGTGCTGGTCCAAGGTCGGCTTCGCGTGGACGCGACCTGGATGGAGGTAACTGTATTGACGGTGAGGGCTGCGTTCTGGGGGAAACCGGCGAGGGAGATGCTGGAGGGCAGGATGGAGCAACTTGCGTACAGGGCCGGGGTGATGGGTGTGCAGTTGAGGACCACGTTGCCGTTGAACGATCCAGCCGGAGTGACGGTGAGGGTATAGAGAGCGGGAGAGCCGCTTCTGACGCTCGCTGAGGAGGTGGTGGACCCGTCAACGGTGAGAGTAAAGGTTCCGTTGGAGATTCCGGTTCCGGTGAGGGGGATCACGTTGGGTGAGGCAGGATCCGAGCTAATGAGGGTAAGGGTTCCGGCGCGGGGACCGGTGGCGCTCGGAGTGAAGGTAACCGACATGGTGCAGCTTTGGTTGGGTGCCAGGGTGGTGAGGGCGCAGGGGGTGGTGACGGCGTAGTCTCCAGCGATGGTGAAGGCGAGACGGGAGACGGGAGCGGTGCCGGCATTCGAGAGAGTGAGGGAGAGAGTGGCCGAGGCTCCGACGACGATGGGATTGAATGCAAGGGCAGACGGAACCAATCGCAGGTCAGACTGGGTTCCTATGCCGGTGAGGGAGACGGTCAGGGGCAGGGAGCTGGCTGAGGTAGAGACGGCGAGGGTGGCGGCACGGGTTCCGGGGATTGTGGGGGCGAAGGCGACCTGGATCGTGCAGCTCGTGGCGATGGCGAGTGGGGAGCCGGGCGCGGGGCAATCGCCGGAGGCGGAGAAGTCTCCGGTCGGGGTGGAGATGGAGGTGAAAACGACTGGAACTGAGCCATCGTTGGTTACCTGGACGGGGAGGACCGAGGTCGTACCAACGTTGAGGGTGCCGAAGTCCAGCGTGCGGGGGGAGAGAAGGATCGATGCGTCGGTGGCGGTGGCGTAGAGGGTGATGAAGTCGAGGGACGTGGCGGAGTCGGAGAGGATCTCGAGGGCGCCGGTGTAGACTCCGGCGATCTGGGGGGTGAATGAGACGGAGAGGATACAGGCGGCGGCGGGGGCCAGGGCGGAGGGGCAGACGCTGGTTACGGTGAATGCGGGGGGCGTCCGCAGGGAGTCCAGGTGGAACGGGAGGGTTCCGGTGTTGGTGAGGGTGACGGTTTGGACGGGCGAGGCGTTGCCTCCTCGGGTGAGCGGGAAGGTCAGGGCCGCCTGGGAGAGGGTGAAGGCGGCGATGGGGGAGTTGTTGACAGGGGTGGCGACGGAGACCGGAGCCGCGGAGCCGGTGAGATTAACAATGTCGGGAGACGAAGGCGCGTCACTTTCGAGCATGAGGATTCCGGCGTTGGATAGGGCGGTGCTGCCGGAGGAGCTGGAGACTACCTGGTCGAGGGGAGAGTAGGTGATGGTGACTGTGCAGCCTTGGCGAGGCTGGAGGGTGAGGCCGCAGGTGCTGGTAGATAGGAATGGCGGCTGGGTGGTGATGCGGCGAAGCGTGATGGTCTGGGCCGAGGAGGAGGTGTTTGTGAGCGTGAGCGTTTGGGAGAGGCTTTGGCCCGAGACGACCTGGCCGAAATCGAGCACACCGGTGCCGGGAGAGAGGGGGCCGGTGATGGAAAGGGAGGCGTCGGATGGCGGAGCTCCGTAGGCCTGAAGGTAGGCGATGGCGGATATGGGCGTGGCGCTGGCCTGGGTTTGGGCCGAGGCCAGGATGCTTCCGGTCACGTTGCTGGCGGTGAGGGGAAGATAGGTGGCGGAGAAGGTGCAGCCTGTGTAGGGGGGCAGGGTGAGGCAGGAGTCGAGGGTCGAGAGGGCGAACTGACGCGGAAGGGAGATGGTTGGAGAGAGCGTTTGGGCGGTGAGGTTGTTGAGGGTGAAGGTGCGGGTGCTTCCGATGGTGGAGGTGGGGGCGGAGCCGAAGTCGAGCTGGGTGGGGACGATCTGGAGACTGGCGCCTGCCGAGGTGTACGCACCGGTGAGGTGAACGGTGTAGTCGGTGAGGACGGGAGATCCTCCAATGAGGCTGGTCACCGGGATCGAGAGGGTTCCGGATGTTGGGGCGGATGTGGGGGTGTAGATGACGGCGGCGGTGCAAGTGGCGGCGGGGGCCAGGGTGGCGCAGAGGCTCGAGACGGCAAAGGGGCTGGAGTCGGTGGAGAGGGGGCCAATCTGGATGGTGGAGAGACTGGTGTTGGTGAGGGTGATGGTCTGCCGGGACGCGGTGATGCCGGGAACATTCTGAAAGGTGAGGGCGGTTGGAGCGAGCGAGATGCCGGGGTCGGGGTTGCCGAAGCCGGAGAGGGTGGAGGTGACGGTGCCGGAGGAGGTCTCGAAGGTGAGGGTGCCGACGCGCGGCCCGGTGGCGGTGGGGGAGAACGTCACTGGGACCAGGCAGCTGGCGTAGAGGGCCAGGGTTCCGGTGCAGGGGCTGCCACCTGTGGGGGACTGGCTGATGGCGAAGTCTCCGGTGGTGGTGGGCGGGGTGAGGGTGATGCTGGTCGAGGTGGAGGTGACGACGTTGGTCAGGGCGAAGATGAGGGTCTGGCTGGTGCTGTGGAGGGGAACCGGGCCGAAGTCCTGTGCGGCCGGGGAGACGAGGAGGCCGGTCTGCGGGAGGCCGTTGCCGATGAGCGTGACCATGTAGGGAGCCTGGCGAGCGGAGGTGAGGCCGATGGATCCGGTGCGCGCGTGGGAAGCGGTGGGGGTGAATTGTATTCCGAGAAAACAGTTGAGGCAGGAGCCGGAGAGAGCAGTCCGGAATGAGGAGGGAGCGGGGTTGCCGTGACCCAGGCCGATGTCTTCGACGAGGATTGCGGCGAAGTCTCCGGTGGTGGAGAGGGTGAGGTTGTGGAAGGGCTGGGAGATCTTGAACCATTGGACGATTGGCTCGCCCACGGGGGTAGATCCCAGGTCGAGGGTTCCGTTGCTGGCGGGGAGGATGGCGGTGGCGGTTCCGCTGAGCGTCACGTACGTGGGGGCTGTTCCTGCTCCGGCAGTGATGGTGAGGAGGCCATGGCGGGATCCGGGGGCGTTCGGGGTAAAGGTGAGGACGACCGCGCAGGTGTTGGCTGGACCCAAGGTTGGGCCGCAACTCGTGATCGAGGTGAAGTCGCCGCTGAGGTTGAAGGACAGGGAAAAGGGGGTCGTGCCCGTGTTGCCCAGGGTGACGATCTGGGTCGTGGCGGAGGTGCCGGTTACGGGGACAGGGTCGGAAAATGTGATTGCAGAGGTCGAGACGGTGAGGGACGGATTGACGGGATTGTCGTTGACCCCGGGTTGGGGGAGAGTCTGGCCGGTGACGAGGACGGAGATGCCCTGGTCGAGGGAGAGAGTGGAGGAGTCGTCGGATGGGCTGACGGGGGACTCGTAGGTGAGTTGGAGCTGGCAGACGGAATGGGCGACGAGGGTGGAGGGGCAGATGTCGATGACTTTGAAGGGTGCGCTGGATTCCAGGGCGACCGGGGTATGGGTGACGGGGGAGTCGGAGTGGTTGGAGAGATAGAGGAAGCGTGGAGAGCGCAGGCCTCCGGAGAACTGGGTTCCGAAGCCGATTTCGGTGGTGGAGGTGCTGAGGGCCGCGGAGTGCGCGTATCCGGTGAGCAGGACATCGTGGTTCCCGGAGGCGGCGATGGTCCAGTTTGCCTGGGTGGGACCATCGGGGGTTGTGCTGGTGAGGGCGAACGAGAAGGTGATGTGGCAGCTGGCGCCGGCGGCGAGGATCTTGACGTTGACGCCGGTGGAGGAGGCGCAGTCGGTGGTAACGAGGCTGAACGGCGAGGCTACCTGGCTGACCCCGGCGTCGAGGTCGGGGGTGAAGGTCTGGGTGGTCTCGCTGAGGTTGGTGACGGTGAGGCTGCGGAGGATGGGAGCGCTGGCTGCGGTCTGAACCCCAAAGTCGAGTTCGCGGGGCGAGAAGGCCAGCGGGGTGGGGGCGGCTGAGAGTGCCGGGAGGACCGATGTCTGGGCGGTCGCGTTGGCGGCCGAGACAGTGATCGATCCAGGGCCGGAGCCGGTGAGGGCTATCGCGCATTCGGCTCCGGCGGCGATGGTGTCGGTGCATGTGGTGGCGGCGGTGAAGCCAGTGACTGTGAACTGGAGGCGGGTGGCCATGGCCGAGCCAAGGTTGCGGAGGAGCAGGTCAGGGGCGGCTCCGATGGAGAGTGCGAGGGAGGGCGCGTCGGAGCCGGCGATCAGCTTCGCGAGGTAGCCTGCGGATCCGCCGCACGAGCTTCCGTTGCAGACTGTGGCAGGTTGGGCGGCGTCGGTGACCGCGGAGGGAAGGACGGTTGTGGGCGCGTTGCTGAGGGGAAGATCGTAGGTCTCGGTGAGGAGGAGATCGGCGCTTGTGGTGGGGACGAAGGCGCCGGCGAGGATTGGATTTCCGGAGGGATCGGCCGCGAGGGAGGTGAGGTTGACCGAAGCGGCGGAGTAGTTGGGGTCGGTGGTGGGCCTTGCTCCGAAGCGGGCGGTCTGGTCGACGATACCCTGGGCTGTGGCGTGGATGGCAAAGGCGGATCCTTCGGCGGCGAGGGGTGCAAGGGGCAGAAGCGTGGTGCTGAGCGGGCCATCGACCCAGGCAGCTCCGCCTCCCGCGGGCGTAACGAAGGACTGAGTTCCGGGGGCGAGGAGGGTGCTGTTCAGGACTTTCGATCCGTCGAGCGACACGCTCAGGAGGACTTGATAGGGAGTCGCGACTACCGGCGACTGGACGACCGCGACCGGAAAGAGGCCCATGTCGATGGTGCCGGAGAGCAGGAGGTTTTGGACTGAGGGATCGTAGGCGAGGGAGGTGATGCCGGATCCGGGGATGAAGGTGGAGAAGGTGATTGCGTCGGCTGCCGGGGTGAGTCTGGTCAGGAAGCCGGAACCGAGGGAATTGGCTGAGGGAATTCGGGGGACCAGGGCGGCGATGACGGGGAATCCAGGGGCGCTGGTGTAGCCGGCTACGTAGACGTTATCGGAGGGGTCTGCCGCGATCGAGGAGGGCGCGGTGTTCCCGCTGGCGCCCGTGAGGTAGGTGGCGTAGACGAGGGTGTTGCCGTCTGCCGAAAAGCGTTCTACAAAGCCGTTTTCGGAGCTTCCGGGCGCCGGAGCCTGCTCGATGGCGCCAGGGGTTACGGGGAGGGTGGAGGCGAAGAGAAGTCCGGTGAGGAAGACAGCGTCCGGCGTGGCAGTGATGGATGTGGCAGCGAGATGGCCACTCCCGGCGAAGGTGACGAAGACGAGGTTCAAGCTTCCGTCGAACTTCGCGATGAAGGAATTGACCGAGGAATCGGCGCGATTCGGAAACGCTGCACCGGGAGTTCCGGTAAGCGATTGGGAGTACGTCGTTCCGGCGACGTAGGTATTCCCAGCGAGATCGAGAGCAAGTGAGAGGCCAATGTCGCCCGATGCCCCCAGGTGAGCTTGTGCCAGAACGTTTGTGGCCGTGGGATCGGTCTTGAGAAGGCGGACACCATCCTTCTCATCGAGGAGGATATAGAGATTTCCCGATGCGTCCGTCTTAACGGCGTTGAACTGTCCCTGGCCTCCGGCCCCACGGAGACCCGCGAAGGCGAGTTGCTGGGGCCCTGTCGCTGTCTGCGCGGAGAGGGTTCCCGCGACGATGCAGTAGAGGGTGAGAGCAAGACATTGCGCGATCCAGATACGGGATCGTCGAGGTCGCTTCGGTCGGGTTGGATCAGGCCTGCACTTCGTCTTCGGCGTTGCAATGAACGTCATGATGGCCTTGGGGCTGCGATGTTCCCTGGGTGCAGGCTGACCTCAATATCCGTGGAGCAGCGAAACTCGTGTGAGACCTTTCGGAACGACGGGGGTAGCATGGGGCGGAAGGTCGTTCCGCTTTGAGGATAAACTGCGGCGCGGATCACGTTCCCTGGGCTACCCCTCTGGATGGAGCAGATATGCAAAACCACGGGCATACATTTCTTCTACAAACTTGACATGCGTGCCGTAGATGATGGTGTGCATGCCCGCGCTTTCGGCGGCGGCGATGTTGTCTTCACGGTCGTCGATGAAGAGGATGTGTTCGGGGGGTGTGGCGAGGCCGGCGGCGGCGTGGGCGTAGATCTCCGGTTCAGGTTTGGCGATCTTGAGGGCGTGGGACCAGGTCCGGTGGTCGAAGGCAGCAAGCCAGGGGAGACGGGACTGGACGCCTTCGGCGATGGCATCACCGATGTTGGAGAGGATTCCAGTACGGATGCCAGCCCGCTGGAGGGCTATTGCCCAGTCGATCATGGGTTGATTGGGCTGGGTCCAAAGGGTGGTGTCGGCGTCGATCAGGGCATCGATGAGGTGTTCCGGGACGGTGTGAGGGGATTCCGGTTGGGCGGTGTGTCGCCAGTAATTGCGGCCATCGAGGTCTCCACGGTCGTATTCGTGACGTCGAACCCAGTAGCTGTGCCTGAACGTCGATTCGTCCTGACCGGTGAGAGCCTGCATGTGGGTCCAGGCCGCTGGATCTGGCGGCCCGGAGAGCACCATGCCATAGTCGAAGAGAACTGCCTGGATCTGATTGGGTGTGTGCATGATCTGCACTGATTGTAGGGGAGTGGGACGATACCATGGAAGGATGGTGGCGTTCTCGAAGCGAACAGGGTGGGATACGGCGGAGAGTGGACTTGCCGGGGCGATTCGGTGGGCTCGGGCGTCGGGGAGGGTGTTATGCGATCTCACGGTATCGAATCCGACGGTATGTGGATTTACCTATGACTCGGAGCAGGTTCTAGGACCGCTTGGGAATGTCGGATCACTGGTCTACGACGCGGATCCTCGGGGGATGCTTTCGGCGCGGGAGGCGGTGTGCTCGTATTATGCGGGGCATGGTGCGGTGGTGGGCCCAGAACAGGTGGTGATGACGACGAGCACAAGCGAGGCCTATGGATACCTCTTCCGGTTGCTGTGTGACGCGGGCGATGAGGTGCTGGCGGCACAGCCGGGATACCCGCTCTTCGACTATCTGGCGGATCTGGAGGATGTTCGGCTGCGAACCTATCCTCTCTTTTTTGACTTCGGCTGGTGGATTGACTTTGCGGAGTTGGAGCGGCGCATTGGCCCACGCACGAAGGCGATCGTGGTGGTGCATCCGGCAAACCCGACCGGGCATTGGACTCGGCGCGCAGAGCGAGAACGGCTGGAGGAGATGTGTGCGCGACATGGTCTGGCACTGATCGTCGATGAGGTCTTTTTGGACTATGGGGTGGAAGGCTTCGGGGATGAAGCGAGCTTCGCCGGAGGAGGAGCGGGGTGCCTGACGTTTGTTCTCAGTGGATTGAGTAAGGTGGCCGGACTGCCGCAGATGAAGGTTGGGTGGGTGGTCACGCTTGGACCGGGGGCGCAGGAGGCACTGCGACGGCTCGAGGTGATCGCGGATACGTTCCTGTCGATGGGTGCTCCGGCGCAGCTGGCGCTGACGAGTTGGATGGCTGGCCGGTCGGAGATTCAGGGGCAGATTCAGCGGCGGGTCCGGGAGAATCTGGATTGTCTGCGGAGGAGTGCGCTGGGATATCTACCCGTGGAGGCGGGTTGGAGCGTGGTGTTGCGCCTGCCAGCCGAGGTAGGCAGCGCGGAGAACCTGCTGGAAGAGCGCGGGGTGATCTTGCATCCTGCGAGCTTTTATGGGATCGCCGGACCTGGACGGTTTGTGGCGAGCCTGATCGTTTCAGCAGATGAATTTGCACGGGGATGCAATTTACTCCGCGGTCAATTGGCTTGAACCACGCAGGTTAATGTTGGAAGTGGTGCGTGTAAGGTGCTGCTTTTCAGAATGATCGCAAGGTATAGAAACTAGGACGCTTGAAGGAAGGGGTTATGGTCACGCTCCGTGCCGATGAGCGTGGACGGACCATGCCCGGGGATCACTTTCGTCTCCTCCGGCAGGGACAGAAGTTGATTGTGGATCGAGCGCAGGAGGGTCTTGGTGTCTCCACCCGGTAGGTCTGTGCGGCCCACAGACCCGGCGAAGAGGGTATCGCCAGCCAAGAGGAGACGCTGGGCGGGAAGGTGAAGGCAGAGGCTTCCGGGGGTGTGGCCGGGGGTGTGGAGGATGTTGGCGGAGAGTCCGGCGATCGAGACCGTGCTCTGGTCGGGCAGGTCGACGTCTGGCGGGAGCACCTCGGGCGTCGAGATTCCCAGCCAGCTAGCCTGCAGGTCCATCATTCGGACGAGGGGGAGGTCGAGCTGGTTGTAAAGGATGGGGGCGCCGGTGGTGCGTTTGAGCTGCTGGGCTCCCGCGATGTGATCGATGTGGGCGTGGGTGATGACGATCTGCTTGACCGTCAGATGATGCTTTGCGAGCAGGGCGAGGATGCGGGGGATGTCGTCGCCCGGGTCGACGACCATGGCCTCGCGGCTGGTCTCGTCGCCGAGGATGGAGCAGTTGCACTGGAGCGGGCCCACGGAAAGTATTTCGTGGATCATGAGGGGCATTTCTCCATCGCCCAGCCCCCTCCCCGGGATCCGGTGAATTAAGGGACTGGGGACGGGCTTAGGCTACTTCTTGGGGGTGGTCTGGGTGGTCTTGGTGCCGGAGAGGACGGAGTGATCGCCGCCCGAACGCGCCAGCATGATCGTCAGGCTGATGGAGGTGAGCATGAAGATGATCGCGGAGTAGGTGGTGAGCTTGGTGAGGAGGTTGGAGGCGCCGCGTGGTCCGAAGGCGGTCTGTGAACCCTGACCACCGAAGGCTCCGGCGAGGTCGGCGGATTTGCCGGTCTGTAGCAGGACGACTCCGATGAGGAAGAGACAGACGACGATATGCAGGAAGACGAGAACGTAAACCATCGGTGCGTTGGAACCTCTTGCGATCTAAAGAATTCGTGCGGAGTGCAGTTGCGGGAGACCAAGGAGTGTTTCCCGATCGCCTACCAGTGTATCACCGGTGGTAACGGCGGGCGGCAGGATGGGTTCGAAGGGGTATCCGGTTGCGGCTACTCGCGATGAGCGTCACGGAAGCGCTCGCTCGATGGGGCGAACACCTGCTGAGGCCCAACCCGTTGGTTTGGGCCCCATGACCAGGTCGAGCGAGGCACCCTGCATGATCTCGTCGTAGGTGATGACTGGTGTGTTGAGAGGTTTGCCGTTGAGGCGGACGGACTGGATGTAGACGTTCGTTGGGGAGTTGTTCTGGGCGTTGACGTGGAGGACCTTGCCATTTGCAAGACGGAGGCTCATGGCTGAGAAGAGCGGGCTGCCGATCATGTAATCGCCCGATGCGGGGTTGACCGGATAGAAGCCAAGGGCGGTGAAGAGGAACCACGCAGACATCTGGCCGCAGTCGTCGTCGCCATCGAGGCCGGCGGGGAGGTTCGCGTATTCGGCCTCGGCGATCTCCCGTACCTTGGCCTGAGTTTTATAAGCCTGGCCGCTGTAATCGTAGAGGTAGCCGTAGTGGTGGCTTGGCTCGTTGCTGTGGACGTTGTGTCCTCCGGCGAAGTGCTGATCGAGCTTGGCGTTGTATGCGGCGGGACCACCCATGAGATCCATGAGGCCGGGAATATCGTGCATGACGGCCCAGGTGTAGACCCAGGCGGAGCCCTCGGTCCATCCGGCGTCGGGATCGGCCCATCGGCCATTCGAGAGCTTGCCCTGCATCAGGCCGGTCTGCTTGTTGAAGAGGTTGCGGTAGTTCTGCGAGCGTTTGAGAAAGAGGGCCTCGTCCTGCTTCTTGCCGAGGATTTGGGCGACCTGGGCGACGCACCAGTCATCGTACGCGTCTTCGAGGGTGCGGGAGGCTGCTTCGGCGGTCTTGTCGACGGGGATGTAACCCAGTTGCTTGAAGTAGGTGAGACCGCCGCGCGCCTCGTAAGGAGTGTGCTCCTCGCGATCCTTCCAGAGGCGACTGGTGTCGCCTTCGGGTGGGACCATCGCGTCCTTATAGACAGCGTCCCATGCTGTGGCGTAGTCGAAGCCGGTGAAGTGCTTGACCATCGCCTCGGCGACGAGCGAGTCTGCGTGCGTGCCGATCATGATGTTGGTATAGGAGGGATTGGGCCACTTGGGCATGTAGCCGCCTTCCTTGTAGTCCTGAAGGAGGGCGGTGATCATACCGGGGATGCGCTCGGGTGCAAGGAGCGTGAGGAGGCTGTTCTCGGCGCGGAAGGTATCCCAGATGGAGTAGGCGGTGTAGGACTCGCCATTGTGGATGGTGTCGTCAAAGGCGCTGTAGTAGTGGCCCTGCTCGGAGAAAATCCGAGGGTAGAGGAGGGCGTGGTAGAGGGCAGTGTAGACGATGTGGCGCTGGTCGTCGGTGGCTCCGTCGACGGTGACGCGGGAGAGCTTGTCGTTCCAGATGGAATGAAGCTTCTGCTGGACGGCGGCGAAGTCCCAGGTGGGGATCTCGGCCTCGAGATTCTTGCGGGCCTGCGCGATGCTGATGAAGGAGGTGCCGATTCGCACGTCGATCTGCTCGTTGGCGGTTGTGTCGAACTCCGCGTAGGCTCCGCGCTCTCCGCTGCTGGGCAGGCCGTAGGTGGCGGCGGTGCGGAATGGCTTGCGGAACTGGACGACGAAGTAGCCTTTGAAGTTCGGAAGCGCGAAGGGCCCCAGGTGTTTGTCCATGCGATCGGGATTGTAGCCGGTGATCTCGTGGTTCACCTGATCGACCGCGGCGAAGCCATCGATGCCGGGGCGCGAGGCTTCGATGAGGACGCGGGAGGTATGGCCGGCGGGGAAGATGAAGCGGAGGTAGGCGCAGCGCTCGGTGGCGGTGAGTTCGGCGCGGATGCGTTTGCCGTCCGCGGTCGACATGGTGACCGAGTAGCGGTCAGGATGAACTGCCTCGTCGGTGTGAGTGAAGCCCAGGCCACGCGATTCGGGGCTGGTGTGAAGTGGGCCGACCTGGGGCATGAGGGTCACGTAGCCGTAGTCACCCATCCAGATGGCGGGTTGATGGGTCCCGATGAAGCCAGTAATTCTGGTGTCGTCGTACTTGTAGGAGACGCCGCTGATCTTGTTCTGGCGCGTCTGCGGGGTCCAGTCGGTCATGCCGAAGGGCGGGGTGACGAAGGGCATCATGCCGCCGTAGCCGATCTTGCCGGCTTCGGTTCCGATATAGGGGTTGACCCAGGAGACGGGGTCGGAGGGCGGGGCTGCGAATGAAGGCCGGGATCCGGCTGCAAGAAGCAGCAGGATCCCGGTCAGGTTGAGAATGGATGCGATGCGCGAACTAAAACGCATAGCGGAGGCTGAACTGGAACTGACGGTCTGCACCGTAGGTTCCGCCTTTGGTCTTGCTTTGGCCGTAGGTACCGGACGTGGGGTTGGTGTCCGGATTATCGGCAGTTGGATGGTTGGCTACGTTGAAGCCTTCCGCGCGGAAGACCAGGGTGTGGTTGTCGAGTCTCGGGATGACGTGAAATGTCTTGTTGAGCGCGAAGTTATAGCTCTGGAAGCCGGGGCCCCAGATCTGGTTGCGCGATTCGCGCGGGGCGAAGGTTCCCGGAACTGGAACGACGAAGGCAGAGGTATTGAACCAGAGCGCTGTGCCTGACTGACCTGCGAATGCCTTGCTATTGATTACAGGCGAGGTGTGTGCGTAGAGTTGCGTTCCCGAGCCGGGTCCGACGCCCGCGAAGTCATTTCCATTCGAGACGTTCAGAGGACCTCCGGTCTGCGCCTGCAGGGTTCCAGAGAACTGCCAGTTTCCAAGCAGTGCACGGTTTGCCAGATGCGTGGAGTGGTTGTACTGGTCGATGTTGTAGACGAAGTTAGAGACGAAGACGTGGCGACGGTCGAAGTCGCTGGGTCCGTAGTAGGTGGACTTATCGAAGGCGTTCGGCAGATTGGTCCCATTCGAGGAACCGAAGTCGAGGCTCTTCGACCAGGTGTAGGCTACGCCGAAAAGTAGACCCTTGGTGAGGCGGCGGCGCAGGTTGAGTTGCAGGGAGTGATAGACGGACGCGCCGCCATTGGTAGCCTGGTTGATGTTGGAGAAACCTTTGTAAGGCCGGAGTGCGTCGGCTGCGATACCCCGCGCCCCGGGCAGGAGCGTGGTGCCGATCGGAAGCTGGTTGATGTTGAGAATCTCCTCAAGATGGATGCCGCGGCGCCCTGCGTAGGCCATGGTGAAGATTCCAACGGACGGGAACTCCTGCTCCACCGTGGCGTTCCAGTTGTAAGACTCGGGGCTGGGATAGTTGAAGGCCTGGGAGGAGTAGTTGAAAGGGAAGTTGTTGCTGCCGACACCTCCGGGAGCATCAGCCTTCCCGAGACTGACGGTGGAGGACGGCTGGAAGGGCGCGTTGCCTCCGGTAAACACGTTGTCGGTGATTCCAAGGCGCTGGACGTAGCGGCCGCCTCCTGCACGAACAACGGTGTTGGGCCGGACCTGATAGGTGACACCGAGCCTGGGCTGAATGTCGGACTTGACGGTGGGAGAATATGCGTTGCTGTAGCCGTGGAAGAGGCCGGAGAAGCCGGCAAGGATGGCGGGGTCGACGTGACCCTGGGCGCTCGACGGGAAGGCTGAGCCGGGGATGACGACGCCGTTATAGCGATCACCGCCAGTGACGACGTCGGTGATGGGGTTGACCGTAACAGCGTTGGCCGGATTGTAAGTGGACGGGCTGAAGACGGACTGGTTTCCCCACTTGGCGTAGTAGGGATTGTAGATGCTGTAGCGCAGACCGGCTTCGATGACCAGTTTCGGGGTCGCACGCCATTGATCCTGCAGGAAGCCTTCGTACATGGTGCTGCGATAGAGGGTGTAGGAGCGTTGCCCGATTTCGCCGTAGGTGTCGAAGAGACCTTCTGCGGCATTGGCCACACCGATCTTTGTGGTGGCAGAGTTAAGCCGTGTATCGGTGAAGGTGAACTTGCCGTTCTGATTGTTGGTGGATCCGGGCGTATTCGAGACGGTGATCTGGTCGAAGTTGTTCTCTCCGGAATACTCAAAATTGAAGCCGGCTTTTACGGTGTGGTTGCCAAAGACCTTCGTGAGGTTATCGGCAGCGTTGTAGACCAGTCCGCCGGAGTGTGAGGGGTAGGGGCCACCGTCGAGGAGATCGAAGTTCGGCAGGCTGACCGTGGGGATTTTGTTGGGGATGGTCTTGGTGGAGGCGGCATAGAGGAAGGCATAGTTAATGCCATACTTTGTGCGGTCGTAGAGACCGCTGGAGGTGTCGATGTCGATGGTGACGTGATCGGCAGCGGCGGAGACGACGAGTTCGTTGACAAGCGTGGGCGAGACGGTCCATGCGTAGTGCAGGACCCCGATCTGGTTCGGGCGTTTAAAGATACGGGGGTTGCGGTTGAAGTTGCCGTAGTGCGGGGTGTAGTCGTAGTAGTTGTAGTTCAGCAGCGAAAAGCGGATTCGATGGGCTTCGTAGGGGATGAAGTCGACGACAATGGAATCCTTGCGCTGGGTCTGCTTTTCGGTGGCCGCATCCACCCAGTTGTAGGTTGCGCCCGCGGCGTTTGGATCGGGGAATGCCCGCAGCAACGCGAGGCCGTTAGCACTGAGGTCGGTTGAAGGGATCACATTGCCGGCGTAGGGTGCGAGGGTGGTGGGATTGACAATCTGGTTGGTACCACTGTAAAAGATGTTCGGCGAGAGCAGCTCGCTAAAGTTACCGTTGCGCATGAGCGCGGTGGGGACGCGGCGGAAGACGGTGTCGTCGTTGTTGTAGCGCACGTACTCCTGGCCGAGGAGAAAGAACAGCTTGCTGCGGTCCTTGTTGAAGACGCGCGGGACGAAGACGGGGCCATTGAGGTTCCAGCCGAACTGGTTGTAGCGGAACCCGGGGGGCTTGGAGCGAGTGGCGATGGGATTCGAGGGTAACTTGCGCTGCCAGGTGTTGGCGTTCAGTGCGGTGTTACGGAAGAACTCGAAGGCAGAGCCGTGGAACTGGCTGGTGCCGCTCTTGGGGACGATACGAACCTGACCGCCGGAGGTGCGGCCATACTCGGCCTGGTAGCTGCTGGTGAGGATCTGGACCTGCGAGGTGGAGTCGACGTCGGCGACACCGACGCTGGTGCCATTGGAACGAGTTCGGACGGCGGGAGCGCCATCAATGGTAATGAGGCTCTCCTGGCTGCGCGCTCCGCCGATGTTCAGACCATTGTCGAGGCCGAAGGCGAACGATGCCATGGAGGCATTGCGCACCACACCGGGCTCAAGCTGCGAGAGGTAGAGGGGATTACGGCCGTTGAGCTGGATGCTCTTGACCTGCTCTTGGGTAACGAGCTGGCCGACGACTGCGCTCTCGGTCTGGACTGCGTTGGCGGCAGCTTCGACCGTGACAGTAGAGGAGGACTCGCCGATCTTGAGGGTGATGTCAACGTGGCGACCGATGCTTGGGTCGACGTGTACCTGGTTCAAGGTTACGGACTGGAAACCCTTGGACTCGACGCGGACGGTGTAGTCGCCGGGAGTGACATCAGGCTGCGTGAAGTTGCCGTCGTCCTTGGTCGTCAGGACTCGCTCGCTGCCTGTGGCGTTGTTGCGGATGGTGATTTTGGCGTTGGGGACGACGGCTCCCGAGGAGTCCGTAATGGATCCAGAAAGAGACGAGCTGTCGGACTGTCCCCACGCTCTGCCTGCGAACAGGACGGCGAGGGTGAGCAGTACGAGGACGACGATCGATGGTGACTTCTTGAGCACGTGTGGCCTCCGAGACAAGGTTACGAAATAGATGATTTCCCGCTTAGTTACCGCTGCCGTTGATAATGTTGAGCCTCCCCTTGTAGTGGAGCGAAGGTTACGATGTCAACCACTTTTCGTTACTTCTTGCGTTCATACGGAGAGTGTTTTCGATGTGCTATAGTTCCGACGGTCAAGCGCTGGACCTGAGCGGATCTGTACTGAGTGGAGATGATTTACGGATTGAAGTGCATGGACTTGCGAAGCCGTCGGGTAGTATCGTGGGAGCGTGGGGAACCGGAATCTTGACAGGCAGTCGTGCCCGATTCGGTACTGGAGGAGTCTCAATGATCTCGCGAAGGAGCTTCCTTGACGGAGCCTCGGCCGCAGCGGTAACACTGTCAGTTCTGGGACGCAGTCTCTCCGCGTTGGCGGAGCCGCTTGGACTTCCACTTGGGATCCAGTTGTACTCGGTGCGACAGCAACTGGTGAAGGATTATGAGGCGACGCTGGCAGAGGTGGCGAGCGTCGGGTATCGAGAGGTCGAGGCGGCGGGCTTTTACAAACGCAGCGCGGCGGAGGTCAAGGCTGCGATGGCGAAGGCGGGGCTGCGTTGCGTGAGTTCGCACGTGCCGTTCGGGGACCTGAATCCCCACTTCGACGAAATCGCTGCCTTCCACAAGGAGCTGGGCGTGGAGTACCTGATCTGCTCGACCCCGGGTTTCAAGATGCCTTCGGCTACAGGGTCGAATCGGGGCAGGGAACTGACGCTGGACGACTGGCGCTGGAACGCCGAGCAGTTCAACCGAATGGGAGAGAAGGCGAATACGTTGGGGTTGCGGTTCGGCTATCACAACCACGTGACGGAGTTTGCCAATATCGACGGCGTCGTTCCGTACATGGAGTTATTGCGGTTGACCGATCCGGCGAAGGTGACCATGGAGATGGACTGCGGCTGGGTGGTGGTAGGAGGGATGAAGCCGGTCGATCTGCTGCGGGATCACCCTGGCCGGTTCTCCATGATGCATGTGAAGGACTTCAAGGCGGACTATGTGCCCGGGCCGGGTGGCCACGAGCCGACGATCACCGAACTTGGGCAGGGAAGCATCGACTATCGACCGATCTTCGCGCAGGCGGCGAAGACTCAAAAGATCCGACACATCTTTGTAGAACAGGAGGGGTTCGACATGCCCTACCTGCAATCGCTTAAGGTCGATGCGGACTATATGCGGAGGATCAAAACGTAGGGGCTTCCGATGGCCTTCCCGTTGGCTGGGGACAGGAGGACCACGAACGCTCAGTGGGGAAGCGGCTTGAGGGCCACGGTGCGGCCAGTGGCGGCAGACTGGCGGGCGGCGTCGAGGATCTGCATGACTACGACGTTGGTGTCGAGCGCGGACAGGTCGCCCTCGGGCTTGATCTCTCCGTGGAGAACGGCGGCGAGGTAGGCGAGCGATCCTTTACGGTTGGCAGGCAATGGTGGGGCTATGCTCTCGGATTCAGCCTGTTGGCCACGGTAGCGTGTACGCATGTGGTCGGGACCGACGGTGATGGCGTAGCCTCCGACGCCGTAGACCTCCATATCCTTACGGGAAAAGCTCCAGTCCCAGGAGGGCATCAGCACGGCTTGCGCTTTGGGGTAGCGGAGGATGACGGTGGCGTCGTCTTCGACGTGGGGGTAGAGGTTGGGTTTGTCGGTCTGGGTGACGGCGGTTACGCTGATGGGTGCTTCACCATGCATCATGACCGTGACGAGATCGGCACCGTAGCAGCCGAAATCGAACAGCGCACCGGCTCCGTTACGGACGGGATCGGTGAGCCAGGGCAGCCACTCGGGGCCAACTCCGATCTCGGCGGGACCTTCGTGTCCGTCGTGGACGACCACTTTGCGAATCTCGCCGAGACGCCCCTGGGCTGCCTCCTGTTCGGCTTCGTTGTTGCTGGAATACCAAGTTGTCTCGTAGTTGACGAGGACGGGAACGTGGTTGGCGACTGCGGCGGCGCGGATCGCAAGTGCATCGTCCAGGGTGGTCGACAAAGGCTTCTCGACCATGGAGGCGATGCCGCGGTGGGCGGCTGCCTCGATGACGCGACGATGGTCCTTGATGGTGGTGTAGACAAGCACGGCGTCCGGGTGCTGCGCGTCGAGCATGCGTTCAAGGTCGGTATAGAAGAGGCTTGAATCGAGGTGGTACTGATCCTGATACTTCTTGGCGAGCGCAGTGTCGGGTTCGACGATCGCGACCAGTCTCGCGTTGGTGTCCCTGGGCAGCGCACCGAGGAAGCCCTTGACGTGGCCGTGGACGAGTCCGACGATCGCGACACGCACGGGCGTTTCGGCTGCCCGTGCGTGCGATGTTGATGCGACCAAGCTAAGGAGAAGAATGGCTAACTGCGAGAAACGGCGAGTCCTCATTGCTGAATGATCCTTCTCGATGGTGATTGCCCTGATGTAGATCCGGACTAGGTTTTGGCGAGGATCATCTTTTCCGGATCCCAGTGGACGACACTGCCACGCTCGATGCTTTCGGTGCTGAGCAGGGCGGCGCCGGCAGCTCGGAGACCGAAGACAGCATCTTCGACGACCGGTTTGCGGGAGCGGACGGAGTCGAAGAAGTTGTGGAAGTGGTCGTAGCTGTCGCTGTAGCCGTTGGGCGTCGTGTACTTTTCGGTACTAGCCGACGGCTCTCCGGAGGGGTGTTCGATGGGGAACTTTGCAGTATGGGCGTCGAGCAGGCTCTTTTGCATGGCGTTGGTGAAGGTGCCGACGGTGTAGCCCGGGTCCTTGGGTCGGGGAGAGCGGGTGACAGTGAGGGCCCCCTTGGAGATCTCCATGGTGCCTTCCTCGCCAGTAAAGAGGAAGGCCTCGTTCTCCTGCCCACCAGAGATGAGGTTCACGCGAAGATTGAGGTTGAAGCCCTCGGGATAATCGAACAGGGCGAGCATGACGTCATCGACGTCGCGGCCGTCCTTCCAGTAGCGGAGGCCTCCGGTCGCCATGCCGCGGGTGGGACCGTGGGAGCCGGTGATGAAGTGGGTTCCGCTGAAGAGATGGACGAAGAGGTCGCCGGCCACACCGGTTCCGTAGTCTTTCCACTTGCGCCACTGGAAGAAGCGTTCGGCGTTGTAGGGGATCTTGGGGGCTGTTCCCAGGAAGCGCGGCCAGTCGCAGGTCTCGGGGTTGGCGTCGAGCGGGACGGTGTAGCTCCAGGCGCCCATGGCGGTGCTGCGGTCCCAGCAGGCGTTTACCATGTTGAGTTTGCCGATCGCTCCCGCGGCGAGGAGTTCCTTGGCCTTGGCGTAGACGACCGAGCTGACGCGCTGGCTGCCAATCTGGATGATGCGACCGGTCTTCTGCGCGCAGTCAATCATGGCGTGTCCATCGCTGTAGAGATGGATCATGGGCTTTTCACAGTAGACGTCCTTGCCGGCATTCATGGCGTCGATGGCGGCCTGTTTGTGCCAGTGGTCGGGGGTCGCGATGATGACGGCGTCTACGTCTTTGCGGCTCAGAATCTCGCGGTAGTCGCGGGTGGTGAAGATATCCTGGCCCCAGGTCTCCTTGCAGTGCTGCAGGCGCCCGTCGTAGCAGTCCGCGACCGCGACCAGCTTGACGCCGGGGACCTGGACGGCCCAGTGGGTGTCACCCTGGCCTTGACCGCCGGCTCCAATCAGTGCGATCTGGATCTGGTCGTTGGGGCCGAACGACTTGCCCTGGCCGGGGGCACCAGCAGCCAGAAGGTGGAGCTTTCCTCCGAAGACCTCAGCGGCGGCGAGGCCGGCGCTCCGGAGAAACAGCCTGCGGTCCAAATGAGCCATGTGTGTTGATTCCTTTCTGCTGTTGACCGGATACTACGTGGCGGAGCCTCAGGTTTGGGTGGACGCCAGCAGAGCCATAATACTTCAATCCACCTCAGATCCCGCTTGCTCATCGATATCCAACCCATCCTTAAAACCCGACACTTCCAGAGCCGTTCTCCTGAAGGTGTGGTTCGCCTCCCTATCTACCAGCCAAGTGGTCAGACCACGGGGGTCTCAACCTCTAATGAAGTGGCATGAAATCGCTGTTTTCTGCGAGTTTCCTGCATCCATTGTGTTCTAAAAGGGTTAGCGGGCAACGATCGAAATTTCCCAATGTTTCACCAGAAGCTTTTCGTGCGCAGAATGTGGGCCGTTGCATGGAAAAACTGGACAGCGGGCGCTGAGTCGAAAGTGGTCTGCTATGGTGCGTTTATCGCGCGGATTTGGCTTTGCAGAGCTCCGACATTATTGCTTTGCGCCTACATGTCCTGTTGGGGCTCATTAGAATTGTCATGGTGGCTAACCCATTAGAAGTG
>JAMFSC010000164.1 GCA_026225095.1 bacterium | reverse complement strand
TGCCGTGGCGCTCCGGCCCACCTTAGCGACGATGAGACGTGTCGCGAAGGTGGGGCACCCAACTCTATACCAACAGGCAATACCAACAGGCAATCCGCTCTAAGTTCAGTCCTGCCGGACGGGCCCACTGCGCTTGGGGCGGTCACGGGGCCTTTGTGACGAGTATACCGGGCTGGGTGGCTCCAAACACCTTGGGCCTTCCGTTGGTCGGCTTGGTGTTTTTTCTGCTCAGGATTTCAGGGCTTGGATGAGGCGGTCGATATCCTCTTCGTTGTTGTAAACGGAGGGGGAGACCCGCATCCGTGACGCGCTGATGGTGACGTCGACCCTGGCGGCCTTGAGGGTCTGGGCGGTGGCGGCGGGATCTTTCAGGGCGAAGGCGATGAGCGGTCCGTGGGATTCGGCTGGGGTGATGCATGGGTAGCCGAGGGGCGGGAGTTCGCGGCGAAGACGTCCGGTGAGTGACTGCGAGTGTTTCTGGATGTTGGCGACGCCTAGGGTCTGGATGTAGTCGAGCGAGTAGGCGAGGGTCTCGGTGATGGCGTTGGGCAGGGTGCCTTGTTCGAAGGCCCCGGCGGCGTTGGGGGTGCGGGTCCATTCGACGAGGGGCGCGCCGGGGGTTGCGGGCGGGTCGTCGGGGAGCATGTGGGTCGTGAAGGCGCTCCACTGGCGGTAGCTGTGGACGGGTGGGACGACGATCTTTGCGAGGAGATCCTTGCGGACGTAGAGGAAGCCGAGGCCGAAGTCGCCCATCAGCCACTTGTAACTGGCGCATGCAGCGAAGTCGACTCCTGATTGGCGAACGTCGACGGGCATCGCTCCGGCGGCCTGGACGAGATCCACGTAGACGAGCGCGCCGCGGCTGTGGGCGTGGTCGCAGATGGCCTTGAGGTCGTGCTCGAAGCCGTTGATGTAGGAGATGGCGGAGATCGCGACGAGGCGGGTGTTGGAATCGATGGCGCGTTCGAGGTCGGCCATGTCGATGCGCCAGCCGTGGGGGCGGACGAACCGGACGTCTGAGCCCTGGCGGCGGAGCGTGTCGTAGAGGTAAAGGGAACCCTCGAAGTGGAGGCCGTCGGTGACGATGTTCTTGCCGGGCGTGGGCAGGTTGAGGGATTGGACGACGAGGTTCTCTCCCGCGGTGGTGCTCTGGACGAAGGCGATCTCGTCGGGCGAGGCGTTGATCAGTTGGGCGAAGAGCGTTTTGGCTCGCTGCTGGGAGCCGCCGTGCATGGTGGGATCTTGTGGGATGTCGAGGCCGGTGCGGTCCCAGATGCCGCGCTGCTTGTACTCGTGGTAGCGATCGACGGCGGCACGGGCTCCGTTGCTGAGGGGGTGCCAGCGCCCGGCGTTGAGGCAGGTTTCAAAGTCCTGGGCACGGAAGTTGTGGCGGTCGGGGAGGGTGGGCGGGGTGAGGACGCTTGCCGGGACGGGAGAGGTTGCGGCATGGAGCGATGCGATGCCGGTGGTCTTGAGCAGCGTTCGTCGCGACATCATGAGCGGCTTCCTGGCCTGCATGGATTGGTGGTGGTTGCTGGATTATACCGGCGGGTCCGAGGATCGGGATGGGTTGGTGGGCTTGCTGACGCGCTATAAACTGGCGGAATGAGATGCAAGGCGCTCCTTTCAATTTGGGTATTGTCCGCCACGCTTCCGCTTGCGAGTGTGGGGATCGGCCAGACGACGACTGCGGGCCAGGCCGACGCGGCTGCGGCGGGGGGTTCGCACGGGGTTGTGCACCAGGAGACGTATACGACCAGGTTTGTGACGGGGCTGCCCGGGGACCAGGGGCGATTTCTCGTCTATACGCCGCCAAACTATAACGCGGATCGGAAGCCGGGATATCCGGTGCTGTTCCTTCTGCATGGGTGGGGCGGAAGTGCCGAGGCGTGGGTGAAGACCGGACATGTGGACGAGGTGCTGGACCACATGATCGCGAATGGCAAGGTGAAGCCCATGGTCGTGGTGATGCCGCTGGGATATGGGGACATGAGCTTCCTGACCAATGGATTCGAGGTGTGGCGGGACCAGGATCAGATCTCGAACAATGTGAACCGCTTCCAGAAGACGCTGCTGGGCGAGATTCTTCCGCAGGTGGAGGCGCACTACGATGTGGCGAAGGATCGGGAGCATCGCGCGATTGCGGGGCTGTCGATGGGAGGGCTGGAGTCGCTGACGATCGGGCTGCGGCATCCGGAGGTGTTTGCATCGATCGGCGGATTCAGCTCGGCGATCTTTGCGGTGGCGGGTGAGGATCTGACCAGGCTGGATGCGTCCAGGGAGAACCTGAAGCTGCTTTGGATGGCCTGCGGGACCGACGATGACCTGCTGTCGCTGAACCGGATCTTCGAGATGCACCTGAAGGAAGAGGGGCTGCCGGTGACGGTGGTCGAGACGCCGGGCCGGCATGCGTGGCCGGTGTGGCGGGATAACTTCCGGCACTTTGCTCCGCTGCTGTTCCAGGACAACTAGGGGAGAGGCTGTCGGAGGGGCCGCTGCTCGACGGCGGCGATACAGATGCCGTCGAGCAGACGGGAGAGCGCGGGCCGCTGGGCCCGGATTGGGCATGGCAATGCGTGTTCCTGCCTCCCGCGCCTTTCCCATGGGGGGCCTGTCTCGACCATAATGGGGGGAGCCGATGGAATTCTTCAGCCGCTACAAGAACGCGCTTGTCCTCATTGCCGTGCTGTTGGCCCAGACGATCGCGCTGGCGGTCCAGGTGCGTCGCGCCCCCGATGCCGCGGAACCGGATTCGCACCAGGTGAGGCTTTTGCGGCTTTGGGTGACTTCGCTGGTGACTCCGTTTGCGCGGACGGCGCATTTTGTTGGGAGCGGGGTACGTGGGGGATTCTCGAATTATGTCGCTCTTTGGCATGTAAGGCAGCAGAATCAAGAGCTTAGGGATCGGCTGGCGGCGATGCGGATGGAGCAGGCGGAGCAGGTGGAGGATGTGATGCAGGGTCATCGGCTGCAGGCGATGCTGCATTTTCGTGAACAGTACGTGGGCGGAAGCGTGGTTGCACAGGTTATCGCGACGAGTGGAACGGACCAGTCACGGATGCTTCTGCTGGACAAAGGGGCGGACGCGGGGTTGAAACCGGAGATGGCGGTGGTAACTCCGGACGGCGTGGTGGGGAAGCTGCGCGATGTGTTTCCGCATAGCTCGCAACTTCTTCTGTTGAACGACCAGAGCTCGGGGGCGGGGGTGATCCTGGCGAGTACGCGGCTGAGGGCGATCGTTAAGGGAACTCCGACGGGACGGTTGCAGATCGGGAATCTGACGGCAGACTCGCGGATCCAGCCGGGCGAAAAGGTGCTGACTTCGGGCGGGGACCAGGTGTTTCCTCGTGGCCTCCCCGTGGGGACGGTGGAGAGCATCTCCCCGGACCCGGAACATCAACCGTATACTTCGATCCGGGTGAGGCCGGCGGCGAATCTTAGCCAGCTGGAAGAGGTTTTGGTGATTACGGAGTTGCAGTCGGAGCTTCCGGGGCAGGCGCAGGAGGATCTGAAGGAGGCGGAGGCGAAGCATCTGGCGGATGTGGCCGCAGCCAAGGCGGGGCAACCCTTGCCGTCGCAGGCGGCGCCGGCACTTGGCCGGGGTCTGGATCTGAGTGGAGGAGTTCCCGAGCCGCTCGGTGCGGCGGGAGAGACGAAGGTTCAGGCTCCGCCTCCGGAGAAGGCACCAGGCGGGCTTGTCCCGAAGCCGATTCCCGCGCTTCGCCCGGATCGTTATTCGCCCGGCGTGACGCCACCTGCGGTCGATCTAACGCCGGGAGCGTCGCATGCTCCGGTGAGCCCGCCTGCGCCGGCTAGGCAGCCGGAGAGCCAGGAGGCTCCGCGCTAGGCGCGACCCATGGCGACGCGAAGCTACACCTCCCGGAGGGAATTAGAGCAGTACAGCTTCCACCCAGCGATGACGCTGCTTGTCCCGCTTGGGGCGATCCTGCTGCAGGTGATGCTGCCGAAGCTTTCCTGGCGCCTGGGGCTGCTGGACCTGCCGCTGATTGCCACGATCTTCTTTGCGGTGGCGAGGCGGAGCCCGGTGGCGGGAACGTTGACCGGAGCGCTGATCGGGCTGGCGCAGGATGCGCTGACCAACCAGCCGATCGGCGTGAACGGCATGGCGAAGTGCGTGGTGGGGTATGCGGGCGCGAGCATTGGGGTCCGGGTGGATGTGGAGAACCTGAGTACACGGGTGTTGCTGAACTTTGGCTTCTCGATGATGCAAAGTGTCTTGCTCTTCCTGATTCAGAGGTATCTGCTTGGGATTCCCGGGATGCATCTGCTGTGGCTGCATGAGCTGATTCGGGCGTTGGCGAATACGGCGGTGGCGCTGCCGTTGTTCCTTATGCTCGATCGTGGCAAGAGGATGATTTAGCCGATTTTCGAATTGTTTTTTTCAAAACGGTCTGTAGCTGTTGCTGTCCCAGATGCGGGCACACCTTTGATTTTGCGTCGTTGCTGGATCGGCTAAACTCACCTCTGAAACGTCTTAACAGGAACGACCATGTCTCTTGCCGCCCCAGCACCGCGCCCGCAACTCAGTGACGAGAAGTTCTCCCCGGCCAAGCTTACGAGCGTGCAATATGGGATCGTTCTGCTGCTCGCGGTGCTGGTGGCCGGGTTGTGGCGTCTGCAGGTGCTGGGGTCGAGCAACTGGAAGGTGTTGGCGGAGGCGAACCGGGTGCGCAAGGTTCCGGTGCTGGCTCCGCGAGGCAAGATCTTTGACCGCGAGGGGCGGTTGCTGGTCGATAACTATCCCTCGGTGACCTGTTATCTGCTGCCGGAACAGATTAAGGACATGGCGACGGAGCTGCCGATGATCGCGTCGGGGCTGCACCTGCCGATCGAGCAGCTCGAGGCAACGATGAAGCGCTTCCAGGGGGCTCCGAAGTATCAGCCGATTCCGCTGAAGCAGGATATCTCTCCGGATGAGCAGGCGTTTATCGAGGCGCACCGGAACGAGCTTCCGGAGTTGGAGACACATGACGAGCAGCGGCGGCTGTATCCCAAGGATGGGTTTGCGGCGCACCTGATCGGGTACGTGGGCGAGGTCTCGGAGCAGATGCTGGCGACGGATTCGCGGTATGCGTTCTATTCGCCGGGCGATGTGGTGGGACGGTCGGGCGTGGAGCAGACGTATGACGCGCTGCTGCGCGGGGTGGATGGATCGCGGGATGTGCTGGTGAACTCGCACGGCAAGGAGGTCGGGCACCTGGGCCAGGAACTCGCGACTCCCGGGAAGGATCTGAGATTGACGATCGATCTCGACGTGCAGCGGGCCGCCGAGAAGGCGATGGATGGGAAGACCGGGGCGCTGGTGGCGATGGACCCCCATACGGGCGAGATCCTGGCGATGGTTTCGCGTCCGAGCTTCGATCCAAACCAGTTTTCCGTTCGCCTGACCAAGAGTTACTGGAACCAGATCCTCAATAATCCGGATCATCCCTTGCTGAACAAGGCCATCCAGGCACAGCTTGCGCCTGGATCGACGTTCAAGATCATTATGTCGTTGGCGGGGCTGCAGGAGGGCATGGCTCAGACGATGCACGTATTCTGTGCAGGGGGCGCGAGCTTCTACGGCCACTTTTATGCGTGCGATGTTCACCACGGCATGGTCGATTTGCCGCATGCGATTCCGTGGTCCTGCGATGCCTTTTTCTATACTTTGGCTGACCGGCTGGGGATCGACACGATCGCCCGGTATGCGACGGAGGTCGGACTGGGCCAGCATACGGGGATCGACTTGCCCGATGAGGTGAGCGGCAACGTTCCATCCACGGCGTGGAAGCTGAAGACGCAGCATGAGAAATGGTTCGCCGGCGAGACGATCTCGGTAGGGATCGGGCAAGGAGCGGTGACGGCCACTCCAATTCAACTGGCGCGCGCTCTGAGCGGCATCGCGTCGGGAGGGGTGCTGCGGCGTCCCCATGTTGTCTTTCCGGACGAAGTTCCGGCGGATCAGCTTACGGCGATTCACGAGTCATTTCCGGGCTCTGGAGATAAGACGATTCAGGTCTCGCCGGAGAACTGGCAGATCATCACGGATGCGATGGCCAACGCAACGAATCCGAGCGCGGGAGGAACGGCCTCCATCGCGCACCTGGACGGGATCGACTTTGCCGGGAAGACCGGAACTGCGCAGGTGATGGGCCATGATGCGCTGGCAAAGAGCGGGGGCGGCCATAAGACGGTACCGAACGCGTGGTTTGTGGGAATGGCGCCGCGCCGCAATCCAGACATCGTGGTGGCAGTGCTTTGGGAGAACGGCAACTGGGGAAAGTACAGCGCGTTGATCGGTGCGCAGATCATTGATACCTATGTGAACAAGCAGCGGAGTCGGGACAATAACCTGCGGATCGCCGAGAATCCGAAACCGGCCCCTGCCCCGACCCCTTCGGCGCCGCCGGGAACGCCGGTGGCGGGGGCGGCGGGTCAGCGTACGCCTGCGGCCGAGTAGACACCCAAACCAATGACACGATTCTCCTCATTTCGCGATTTTGACTGGGTTTTGCTGGGCTTTGTCTCTCTGCTGTCCCTGGTCAGTGTGCTTGAGATTCGGTCGGCTACGGCGATGACCAAGTTTCACGGCTTCGACCACAAGCAGATCGGGTTTCTGGCGATTGGGATGGTGCTGATGTTCATCATGTCGCTGATCGACTATCACCGACTGGTCGATGTGGCGTACGCGGCGGTCGGAGTTAGTCTGGCGGCGCTGGTGGCTGTGCTGGTGATCGGGACCAAGCACCTGGGGGCTCGGCGCTGGATCAAGTTTCCCGGAGGGGTGCACTTTCAGCCGTCGGAATGGGTGAAGCTGGTTCTGATCGTGGCGCTCGCGCGCTACTTCTGGGGGCTGGCAGGGCGGGATCTGACGTGGCGGGACGTTGCGAAGGCGTTTGCCATGGTGTGTGTGCCGATGCTTCTGGTGCTGAAGCAGCCCGACCTGGGGACTGCGTTGACCTATCTGCCGGTGCTGGTGATGGGTCTGTTCCTTGGGGGAATCCGTCTGAAGCAGGTTGCGATCCTGGTGGTGACGTTCGCGGTGCTGGGCGGAATTGGATGGAATACGGGCAAGCTGCTGAAGCCGTATCAGAAGCAGCGGCTGACGAGCTTCATGAACCCGGACGACGATCCGAAGGGGTCGGGATATCAGATTCGGCAGTCGCTGATCGCGGTGGGGTCGGGCGGGGTGTGGGGCAAGGGGACCAACCGGGGGACGCAGACGCAGGGTGATTTTCTGCCGATTCCGTATACGGACTTCATCTTCGCGGCGCTGTGCGAGGAGCACGGGTTCATCGGTGCCCTCGGGGTGCTGCTGCTATACTTCATGATATTGATGCGTTTGATACAAAACGCTCAAACGGCTTCCGATCTGCCAGGGACGTTTATTATCATGGGGATCGTTGCCGTGATCGTATTTCAGATCGCGGTGAACATCGGGATGGTTCTTGGCCTGATGCCGGTGACGGGAATTCCGCTTCCGCTTCTGAGCTATGGCGGGTCGTCGGTTCTGTTTACGTTTCTCGCTCTTGGGATCGTGATGAATATCCGAATGCGCCGGTTTGTGAACTGAGCTTGCGGGAAGAGATCGCAGTCTTCGGATTTTGGCTTTCGGCTTTGGACTTCGGCTTTGGAGACAGGGTCGACGTTTCGGAATCCACACGGATGTGCAGGGCCCCGGGGTTCGACTACCGGGCACTACGACGCGAGAGGCGTCACGCGTGCACAGGTTTTCGTGCATACTGTTTTCAGCACCTGATCGGCCAGACGCCGGTTCAGCGCTTCACCCCGCTCCCTTTGGCGCACGGCGCCGGCAAAAGCGGCAACACGATTTTTTGATAAAGGCCGGCCAGGCAAAGCAGTTCGACACCGTTGGCCGGATAGGTTTCTGGGAATGATCGCATCCGGATGGATAACGGCCCCGCCTCGCACAAAGGCTGATCTGGTCACAAACTCCGCGATGCGCTTTTTGTTCGAAGCACAGTCCAGCATTGCTGGTCTCACCGGTTTGGATCTACCCGGTCCGACTTATACGGCCACTTGTAACGTGGGTCGCACTGTCTGTGCGCCTCCCGGGACGGTTCGCGCCGGTCACGGTCGCACCATGCGTTCCGCCGGAACGAGCCTGCACGCCGCTTCTACATCCCGCAACTTGTCCGATTTCCTGGTGAATCGCGCCTAGCACCACGCTAGCGCCGCGTACGAACTCGTTTCGCCTGCCTGCCGCCCGCACTCCGGACATTGATTCCGGATCGGGCAGAAAGAGCAGAGCGCAATGTCGAAGGAAATTTACATCTCCAGTACGCCGCACGAGACGCGGCTTGCCATCGTCGAAAGCGACGAACTCACAGAGATCTACTATGAACGCGAGAATGAGTACACGCTCGCAGGATCGATCTACAACGGACGCGTAACGCGCGTGCTTCCGGGGATGCAGTCCAGTTTTGTGGACATTGGCCTGGAGCGGGACGCCTTTCTCTACATTACTGATTTTATGGAAGAGGCGGGCGATTCCGCCGACTTCGACCAGAGCGGCGACGCCAAACGGGCTCCGCGTGCTGAAGGTTCGCGTGGGGAAGGCCAGAGGGTTGAGGGGCAGCGGGTGGAGGGCTCTCGCGGTGAGGGCCAGCGGAGCGAGGGTCAACGGAGCGAAGGACAGCGTGGGGAAGGCCGTCGGGATCGCGGCGACTCGCGGAATCAGGATCGTGGTTCGGAGCGGCGTCCGGCTTATGTCTCCGAGCGGACCCAGGAGCAGGCGACCGCCACCCCAGCCTCCGATATCGCGTTGGCAAGCGAGGGTCGGGGTGAGGAGTTCGGCAACCGGCGCGATCGGAATGACCGGGGCGGAAGGAATCGCGGTCGGGGCAGGCGGGATCGGACCGATCGTCCGGCGGGTCAGGCAGGGGAGCGCACCGCTGTGGCGCCAACGGTGGAACGGCCCTTTGGAGCTAGCAACGAGACGGAGGACACCGGGGATTGGGCAATGGTGGAAGAGCAGCCGATTGTGGTTGTTCCGATCGGATTGCAGGTGATTCCGCCTGCCGGTACGGAGAGCGGCGAGTTGGGAAGCGCAGCTCCCGGGGCGGATGGCAGCCGTCGCTGGCGGGGGCGCAGAGGGCGTCGTCGGGGGCGCGGTACGGGACAACGTGAGGATCTGGCTCAAGCTGGGGCGGTAGTTGGTGCGGAAGATGTGCCGGCGGCTGGCAGCGAAGATTTTGACGAGGGAGCAAGTTTCGAGATCGATGGAGGAGCGGTGCATGAGACTATTTCTACTGCGTCTGTGCCTGTTCCGCCGCCTGTTTCGGTGCCTCGGAGTGCGGAGGAGGGTAGCGGGGAGGGCCGCCGGGATCGTAACGATCGCGGTCAGCGCCCAGAGCGTGGCGAGCGTGGTGGCCGCGGTGACCGTGACCAGCGCGCGTTGAGGGTGCCGCGTGGTTTTGCGCCCAGGGGAAATCTGTATGGAGTGGATGCGTCGGCTGAAGCTCCGACGGGCGGATTGGATGAGCCAGTGGAGCTTGCGGCGGCGGCGGAGCCACAGGTTGAGCCGCTGATCCTGCCGGGTGAGTCGCTTTCGAAGTACCGGAAGGGATCGGAAGAGAAGCGCTCCGAGAGCGGGCCGGTTGCGTCCAGCCAGGCGACGCCGGTGGTGCTTCCGGACTATGAGTTCAAGGTGGATCCCAACTGGGACGGGAGTGCGGTGCTTCCGGGCGAGACGCTCTCGCGGTATCGGGGCGGGTCGGCTGGCGCGGGGCGGCCTTCGGAGTCGAGGGGCGGGGATCGTTTGGGGCGGCCGGATCGCTCGGGGCGGTCGGATATGCGGCGCAACGATGGCCGTCGGGATGAACGGGAGTCGAGTGGGCGGGATCGCAATGCTCAATCGGACGCCCGGAACGCTCCAGTTCAGCCGGGTGTGATGACTGTGCCCTCTTCGCCGCCGGCTGCGGATCTGCAGTCCGCCGGACCTGTTTCGGGGTATGCGTTTGCGGACGAGAAGAGCGAAGAGATTCATGCTCATCGTCCGGAGTTCGTCCATGCTCCGCTTCCTGAGGCGACCGCTGAGGCTCCGCAGATGGAAGATGCGGGGCATGCCAGCGATGCGGGCCGGGAGGGCGAGATCCACCTGATCGATGCTGCGCAGGCTTACACGGAGCCTGTGGCGGAGAGCGAGCCCCTGGCCGAGGCGGAGTATGAACCGCAGGAGGCGTCGGCTTCTTATCGGGTCGACCTTGCGGCACCGAGCGAGTATCGCCAGAGTGCGCCGGTCGTTGACGAACCGGCTGCCGCGCAGGAGGCCGAGCATCCTCTGGAGGTTGCGTCGTCCGGAGAGGTGTTTGTCTCCGAGACTCATGTCGCCGACGAACCTGCTGCCGAGGTATCAGCGGGCCATGAAACATCGAACGGCGTCGATCCGGTGTATTTCGAACCCGAGACGCCCGTCTTGTTTAGCGCCGAGCCGATGCACCCGATGGCCGAGGCCAACTTTGTTCATCCCACGCGGAATGAGCATCTGGAGGAAGCGCGGGCCGAGCATGAGGTGACTGAGATCGCGGCGACGGGCGATATGCTTTCGGAGCCGCCTGTGTTTCATGCGGCGTTGGGAGAGGCAGAGGTTGCTCCCGTTCCCAGTGTTGGCGTTGGCGAGACAGAGTTGCAGCAGGAGGAGCAGGAGTTCGAGGAGGCTTCGCAGGGTTTTGCCCCGGGCGCGGGCGACCTGGAAGAAGACTTTATCGAAGAGGATGACCTCGAACCGATCAGCCTTCATGCGCATGGGGAGGATGATTTCGACGATCTCGAGGAAGAGCAGCTTGAGGGCTCGGCCGACCTCGGAATGATGATCCGGGAGATGTCGATCGACCACATCACGCGTACCGACGGCGTGGCCGCGGAGCAAGAGGATGGGGACGAAGACTTTGAGGAAGACACCCTTGAAGAGGACAGCGTCGAGGAGTCCCGGGTCGAGCAGGATCGCGAAGATACCCAGGATGCGTTCGAGGAGGGCGGAAGCCGTTCCCAGGGAGGCTATGGCGGCTTCGGGAATGAAGAGGAAGAGAGCCGCTCGAAGATCGGGCTTGATCGGGATGCGTCGGAGGAGGGCTCCGCGCCTGCCGAGGGCGGCCAGTATACGAATGGCCGTGGGCGCCGCGACGCTGGGCGCCGTGACCAGGGACGTGGGGGCAGAGGCGAGCGCAGCCGCGAGTCTGGCGACCGTAACGGCGGTCCCGATCGCAGCGGGCTTGGCGAACGGGCGCGGAATACAGGTGGTGGCGGGGATCGCGATCGCAGCCGGAGCAACGGGCGCGGTGGCCGGCAATCGATGCAGAGCACGAACCTTCCGGCGATTTCGGAGCTGTTGAAGCCGGGGCAGGAGATTCTCTGCCAGATCGCCAAGGAGCCGATCGCCAAGAAGGGCGCTCGGATCACATCACACATCGCACTGCCGGGACGTTTCCTGGTGTTCATGCCGACGGTAAGCCACACGGGCGTATCGCGCAAGATCGAATCCGATGCCGAACGGCGCCGGTTGAAGGAGATCCTGCTTTCGGAAAAGGGCGAGGCTGCCGGCGGATTTATCGTTCGCACGGCCGCCGCGGGCGCGAGCGAGGACGAGCTTCGTTCCGACCTGCGCTTCCTGCTGAACCTCTGGACCGATATCAAACAGCGTTCGGAGTCGTCGAAGTCACCCGCGTTGATCTACCACGATTTGAACCTCGTTGAGCGGATTCTGCGGGACCAGGTGACGGACAACTTCTCGGCGATCTGGGTTGACTCCGAGACGGAGTACGAGCGGGTGCTGCGTTTCCTGCAGCGGTTCCAGCCATCGTTGATCCGGCGTGTGAAGCTCTACACGAAGGAGACTCCGCTGTTTGAACAGTTCGGCATCACGGAGGAGATCAACAAGGCGCTGCGGTCGAAGGTCTGGTTGAAGTCGGGCGGATCGATTGTCATCAATCAGACGGAGGCGCTGGTCGCGATCGACATCAACACGGGCAAGTTCGTTGGAAAGACGGCACGGCTCGAAGATACGATCGTGAAGACCAACCTCGATGCGATTCCGGAGATCGTGCGACAGATTCGGCTGCGTGATCTTGGCGGCATCATCATCATCGACTTTATCGACATGGATGAGCGCAAGAATCGCAATCGCGTGATGGCGGCTCTGGAAGAAGAGTTGAAGTCGGATCGTGCTCCGTCGAAGGTTCTGCCGTTCAACGACTTTGGCCTCGTGGCGATTACGCGCAAGCGCGTGAAGCAGTCGCTGGAGCGGACTCTGTCGACTACATGCAACGTCTGTGTCGGGACTGGTATGGTGAAGTCACCTGTAACCGTTTGTAACGACATCTACGTCGAAATGAAAAAGATGCACAAGCATCTCGATCGCGGAGATGTCATGTTGCGCGTGCATCCAGAGGTGGTCAAACAGCTGAAGCTGGCTGGCTCCCGCTGGCTGCAGGAGATGGAGGAGATGTGTGGGAAGACGATTCTGATCAAGAGCGATCCCAGCCTGCATCCGGAGCAGTTCGACATCCACTAGAGAGCGGGGCGCGTAAGCTTCTCATGGGCATCCTGACGGCCGGGATGCCCATCCTTCTTGGTATGAGGAGAAGCTCTCCGACGCGTTCGATGGACGATCAGCTAGTATCTTCCATGAGGGACAAATGCCCGCCGGGGCCACAACAAAACTCACGCTAGAGGGTCTAAACCCGGAGAAGTCGTCTCAGGAGTTCACCAGGATGAATATGAATCGAAGTTTGACCTTCGCCGTCCGAAGCGCGGTGACGTTTGCCCTCCTTGCCCTTCCCGGAGCCACCTATCTTTGCGCACAGGGTTCGATGAACGTCGCGTCGCTGGAACAGCCGGCGTCGCTCTTCGCCGAGACTTACTCGCCGGCGCTTCCGTCACTGAAGCTTACGGATGATGGAGTTGGCTATAGCAGCAGCACTGGGGCCGCGGAGCTCGATGCGGCGGAAAACTACAGCTTCAGGAGCACGGGCTCTGAACAGCCACCACCACGGCGTCGCTATGGCCGCCCGAACTACAGCGACCAGGGCCATAATCCGGATGGCTCGAACAAGTACGCCTTCCTTGCCGGCGCGGGCTTGACGCTGCCGATCGGCAACACGCATGCTTACCTGACTCCGAGCTACGGCTTTCAGGTGGGTGGGGGACGGAACTTCAATAAGAATCTCGCTCTTCTGTTGCAGTTCGACTACGACCACTTCGGCTTTCAGGGGTCCACGTTGACGAATCAGACGACCATCTACAACTACGGTTGCGGGGGTTCCTGTACCCCCGTGTCAGGACTGGACGGCTCCAGCCATATCTGGTCCTTCACGCTGGATCCGACCTATACGTTTCATGGAGGCGGAAACGTCGACGCCTATGTTGTTGGCGGAGTCGGTTTCTATCATAAGACGGCGAACTTTACCGTTCCTGCAGTTGGAACCTACTGCGACTACTACTACGGCTGCTATCAGTACGAGGCGAACCAGACGATCGACAAGTACTCCAGCAATGCCGCGGGCGCGAATGGCGGAATCGGTTTCACGTACAAGATGTCCCGGTTTGCGAACGAGCGCTTTTATGGCGAAGTACGCTATGTGTATGTTGCAAATCAAAATCGGCCGGGTGGCGTCACGGTCAACAACTACACGTCCGCGTCCTTCACCGCGACTAACCTTTATCCGGCCAATGGCAATCGGTCGACCTACATTCCTGTAAAGTTTGGAATTCGGTTCTAACAGCATTTCAGTCGCAACGGAAAAGCCCGGCTGCGTGCCGGGCTTTTCTTGCGCTCATTCCATTTGGGTAAGTAGGAAGACATCGGGGACGCGAAGGGATCAGATACCCACCGGATATGGCTTCTCGTGCATCGACTCATCGGCTCCGCGTTCGAAACGGCCTTGCAACAGGCTGAGCAGGCCGGTGTACCAGTAGCCAAGAACGAAGAGCAGGAGGAAGGGCACGGTGAAGTAGTTCTCACTCGTGACGGCGTACCAGACGGTCGCGGCGAAGTAGCAGCCGATGAGGAGTTCGATCCAGGGCACGATACCCAGGCGCTTGCGATAGACCTTGGCCTGGGAGCGTTCGCCTTTCTTGAGGACACGGTACTTGGGGGTGCGGGCAAATGCGCTCTTGAAGCCAAAGATGGCTTCCAGGACGGCCTTGGTGTTGGTGATCGTCAGGCCCACTCCGAGAGCCATCAGGAATGGCAGGTAGAGGAATGTCTTGTACCAGCGGCCGGGGAAGAGCTCCCGCTGCGAGACGAGGTAGAAGCTTGAGACCGACATCGTGCTTGCCATGAAGAGAGGGAAGTCGATGAGCAGCATCTGGATCCAGCCCTGATAGCTGCGGATGATCATCGCCGGCATCAGCAGGGTGCTGAGGACGATCATCAGGGGATAGCTGATGTTCGCTGAGAGGTGGTACCAGGCCTCGAGCTTGGTGTGAAATGGTGCGTCGCTTTTGAGGACGCGAGGCAGTATCTTCTTTCCGGTCTGGATGAGGCCTTTGGCCCAGCGAGCCTGCTGGGTCTTGAAGGCGGTCATCTCGATAGGCAGCTCGGCAGGGCATTCGACATCTTGGAGATATTTGAACTTCCAACCGGCCAGCTGGGCGCGGTAGCTGAGGTCGGTGTCCTCGGTGAGGGTGTCGTGCTGCCAGCCGCCGGCATCATCGATGGTCTGGCGGCGCCACATTCCGGCGGTTCCGTTGAAGTTGAAGAAGACTCCGGCGCGGGAGCGGCCGCCGTGCTCGAGGACGAAGTGGCCGTCGAGCATGATCGCCTCGACCTGGGTGAGGAAGCTGTAGTTTCGGTTCAGATGGGTCCAGCGGGTCTGGACCATGCCGATGGCGGGGTCGGCGAACTGGTGGATGACCTGCATGATCCACTGGGGCGGCGGGACGAAATCGGCGTCGAAGATAGCGATCAGTTCGCCATGCGCGACCTTGAGGCCTTCGTCGAGCGCACCTGCCTTGTAGCCATAGCGGTTGGTGCGATGAAGGTAGACGATTGGTTGGGGCGGCAAGCCACCGAAGCCGGCGGCGTAGCGTTCGACGATCTGGCGGGCAACCTCGATGGTCTCGTCGGTGGAGTCGTCGAGAAGCTGGATCTCGAAGCGGTCGCGGGGATAGTCCAGGCGGCAGCAGGCGTCGATGAGGCGGTCGATGACGAACTGCTCGTTGTAGATCGGGAGCTGGATGGTCACGAAGGGAAGATCGCTGGGAGCGAATCGCGTGGGGGGCTCATCCCATTTGGCGGCGTTCTTCTTGTTGCGGTAGTAGAGCCAGACGAGCTGGTAGCGGTGGATGCCGTAAAACGCCAGGATCACCATGACGACGAAGTAGGGGATCAGCAGCGAAAGATCGAAGGCATCGACTCGATAGAGGTTCCGAAATGGATAGAACTTGCCGTAATGCGTGTTCCAATAGTGGCCGAGGCCCTTCGGAGCGATAAAAAGCGCAAGACATTGGACAAACAAACTCGTCAGGGCAGGCTCCAGGGTCGTGCGAGGGTCTCGCAACATTCTACGCGAGCGTTCTGTGACATGGGTAACCGAGTGGATAGCCTTCGATGCTGACGAACGAGGTTCGGGTGGAGTAAGCTCAGGCGATGTTCGATGAGAACTGCATCTCGCTGCGTGGACCTGTCGAACGGATCAATGGAGGGCTTGCGCTCTGCATTCCGCTCGACGAAGGTGGGGAGGAGCTTCACCTTGTAGCACAGGAGATCTCCGAGATCTACGGGGACGATCTGGTCGTTCACATTCCGGCGTGGCTTGTAGAGAAGCTTCAGATCGCAGAGGGAACGGAAGTTCACGTCGACAATCGCGATGGCAAGTTCAACATTACACTGGCTCAGGTGAATTGAGGCGGTCTTCGGGCTATGCGCTCGCAGACGCTGCGCCGAAAGCAGGCGGGTGAGTGGTCGTTGACGATTCCGGCAGCCTGTAGCCAGGCGTAGACGATGACTGGTCCGACGAACTTGAAGCCGCGCTGCTTTAGATCCTTTGAGATCTTTTCGGACAGGACCGTGGAGGCCGGCACGGGGCCGGTGTTCTGGATCGGCTTGCCTCCGGCCAGGCTCCAGATGTAGGTAGAGAAGGCCTGGCCGGCTTGCTGCATGTCGAGGTAGATGCGGGCGCCCTGGATGGTGGCCTGGATCTTGGCGCGGGCTCGGATGATGCGTGGTTCGGCCATGAGGCGTTCGACGTCGTCATCGTCGAAGCGGGCGACTTTGGCGGGATCGAACTGGTGGAAGGCGGCCTGGAAGGCTTCGCGCTTGCGCAGGACGACGAGCCAGGAGAGACCGGCCTGGAAGCCCTCGAGCATGAGCAACTCCCAGAGGGCGCGGCTGTCGAACTCGGGAACTCCCCATTCCTGGTCGTGGTACTCGCGGAGGAGCGGGTCACTTTGGGCCCAGGAACAGCGGTGCTTGGGGGATACTGGGGTCATCGGGACGTTCTCCTCGAACGAACGGCTTAGTTGAGGAACATCGTCCGGTAGAGGGTGTCGCGCTGCACGGGCTTGAAGCCGGCGTCGCGGATGATCCGGCGGAGCTCTTCTTCGGTGGTGCAATTGGCGGTTCCGGCTGCGCGAACCACGTTCTCCTCGAGCATGACCGAACCGACGTCGTTGCCTCCGAAGCGGAGTCCCATCTGGAGGACCTTCAGGCCCTGCGTGACCCAGCTCGACTGCACGTTCTCGATGTTATCGAGATACATGCGGCTGATGGCGAGGGTTTTGAGGTATTCGACTGAGGTCGCTTCGTCCCAACCGCGGCCACCGAGAGCGGTGTTATTCGGCTGGAAGCTCCAGGGGATGAAGGCGGTGAAGCCACCGGTCTCTTCCTGCAGCTTGCGGACGACTTCGAAGTGGTTGACGCGGTGTTCCATGGTTTCGCCGACTCCGAACATCATGGTGGCCGTCGTACGCATGCCGAGCGAGTGCGCGGTGCGGTGGACGTCGACCCAGTCCTGGGTCTTGCACTTCAGGCGGGCGATGCGGTGGCGGACCTCGTCGTCGAGGATCTCGGCTCCTCCTCCGGGGATGGAGTCGAGGCCGGCGTCACGGAGGCGCATGATGGTGTCGCGGAGGGTGATCTCGGAGTACTCGGCGATGGCGAGGATCTCGGAGGCGGAGAGGCAGTGCAGCCAGATGGAGGGGAAGCGCTGCTTGATTCCGGAGAAGAGCGACTCGAACCAGTCGATCTTGAGGTCCGGATGGATTCCGCCCTGCATGAGGACTCCGGTTCCGCCCATCTCGATGGTCTCGCGGATCTTGTCGTAGATGGTGTCGAAGCTGAGGATGTAGCCTTCGGCGGCGAGCTTGCCCTTGAGAGGCCGGTAGAAGGCGCAAAACGTACAGTATTCGGTACAGAAGTTCGTGTAGTTGATGTTGCGATCGATGATGTAGCTGACCACGCCTTCGGGGTGGAGGCGCCGGCGAACGCTGTCGGCTTCCATCCCGATTCCGATCAGGTCGTCCGAGTTGAAGCAGTCCAAGGCCTGTTCGCGGCTGATTCCCATGGGTCGATTCTACTCCTCTCGGGCGCTCGGGATTAACGGTGCGTCAGTTGCAGGGTGATGACGGCAAGCAACAGGACGACGATTGTGATGACGCCAACTTTGACCCAGGTTGCAATCTGGGCGGTGGCCGGGTCGGGGAGGCGGGCGGCGGCTTCGGCGCGCTCGGCGGCGGCCTGGGTGAGGCGGATCTGCTCGCTCAACTCGGCGATCTGGGCGCTCTGGTCCTGCAGGTGGCGGTAGAGGCTGGAGTGGGCGGCGGTGATCTGGCCGAGATCGCCGCGGACGCCCTCGGATAATGCGTTCAGGGCGTTCTCGGTCGCCTTGTCGTTGGCGGCCTTGGAGTTGAGGAACTTATCCCACATCGGCAGCAGGCGGGACAGGTGAGGCAGGATCTCGAGCAGCATCTTCGGCCACATTGGCGGTGTCTCCTAAGCGTCCAGAACCTTGAGATGCGTGGTTACAGCTCTTCTACGGTGCGTGATCGGCGCACGGCCGACTCGACGAGGTTGGCCTTGAAGGTGCTGCTTCGGCGGTCGAGGATGACTGCGACGATGGCCGCGACGAGCAGGACGGTGACGATGGCCTGAGACCAGACACAGTAGATGCACCACTTTTCGAGAACGAAGGCCTCAAGGTAGGTGAGCATGCCGGCGCCCATGAAGCTGACCAGGGCTAGTTCGCGGAGCCACGCGAAGCGTCCGAGGAGTGCGAGGAGCGCCATGAGGCCGTAGCTCACGATGCCGATGGTGGCGACCGGGATATGAAGCTTGTGGCTGCCGGGGTCTTCGTCGAAGGTCCTGGGTGGGAAGACGGCGAAGCGGCTGTGATTGACGGCTCCGCAGTCCCAGTGCTCGGAGACGGCACAGGGCGGGGCCAGACCCGGATCCATGTTGTGCACGCGCAGGGCGAGGACGCTGACGACGAGACCTGCGAGAGCGAGGAGGGCTAGAACGAATCGCATGAGATCATCTTATCCGCTCCGGGTTTCCTTCACGGGGAGGGGTACCCTCCCCCTTCCCATTGCCAAGACGGAAGTGCTTTAAGACACCGCGATCTTAGCGACGGTGAAACGTGTCGCGAAGGTGGGGCCCCGACTTCGTGGTGGCGGGAAATTTCCAGGGTCGAAAGGGAGTCAAGGGGGCGTTGACACTGCGGAAATGGAGCTTGGGTATGATTTCTAAATGACGATGATCAATCGGCGTTCTTTTCTGTCCTTACTTGGTGCTTCGGCTGCGGCTGCGGCTTTGCCTTCGGTTGCGCTGGGTGCGGAGGAGGGGTTCACGTTTTTGTTTTTGACCGACACCCATACGCAGCCGGAGTTGAATGCGGTCGCCGGGACGGATATGGCGATGAAGCGGGCGCGGACGATTCCGGCCGACTTCGCGATTCAGGGTGGGGATCACATCTTCGATGCGCTTGGAACTCCGAAACAGACGGTGTTGAAGAACTTCGATCTGTACGACAAGACGCAGGAGGACCTGGGGCTGAAGGTTCACCATACGCTCGGGAACCACGATGTGTGCGGCGTGTACACGGCGTCGGGGATGGCGCCGACGGACCCTTTGTATGGGAAGAAGCTGTTTGCGGATCGGTTTGGGCCAACGTGGTACTCGTGGGACCACAAGGGGCATCACTTCATCGTCCTGGATTCAATCGGGATCACGAACGACCATCATTATGAGGCGCGGATCGACGACGACCAGATGCAGTGGCTGGCGGCGGACCTGGCGAAGACTCCGGCGGGGACTCCGATTATTGTGACGACGCATATTCCGTTGGTGTCGGCGGTGAACAGCTATGCTCCTCCGGCGCCCGCGGCGGCGAAGGGGGATGGGTTTATCAATGGGCCTGCGACGATCAAGTTGTTTGAGGGGCACAATGTGCTTGGGGTGCTGCAGGGGCATACGCACATCAATGAGCGGGTCGAATGGCATGGGGTTCCCTATATTACGTCGGGGGCGGTGTGTGGGAACTGGTGGAAGGGGACGCGGTGGGGGACTCCGGAGGGGTTTACGGTGGTGGAGGTGGCGAAGGGGAAGTTGACGACGAGGTATGAGACGTACGGGTTCCGGGCGGTGGATCCGCAGAATACGTAAAGGTTTGGGCGGGGGGGATCGTTGGGTCCGGGTTGGGAGGGCGGGCTCGCACGGGCTGGGTGGGTGGGGCCGCGCGAGGCATAGGCCGGACTTTCAGCCCTCGCGTTCGTAGGCGACTCCTAACCTGGGGCGTTGCCCCAGGCTGGTATAGGCCGCGCCATTGGCGCTGAATTGGCGGGAGCTTGACTCGGCTGTGGCGGGCAACCTACTCTTCGTGCAAATCTTTTTTCTGAATCATGACACCTTGAAAGATGTCGACCATGCTCTCGATGCTGGTTTTTGCTTTGCTGTTTCAGGCGGTCCCCCCGGAGCCTGCGAAGGAACAGGTGACCTGGCGTCTGCACGGGCTGGATTTGATTGGTGGGGTGAAGCCGGTGGTCGAGGGGCATCCTGAGGTAACGGCCGAGGGGATTCACTTTAGCGGTACGGATGATGCGGTTTTTGTACCGGTGCATCCGCTGGCGGGGGCCGAGACCTGGACGTGGGAGATGGTCTTTCGTCCGGACGCGGATGGGGCGGAGGAGCAGAGGATCTTTCATCTGCAGTCGGTGGATGCGGATGGGAAGGACTCTCCGAATATGCGGCTGATGTTCGAGATCAGAATTCGGTTTGTTCCAGGAAGTTTGGAGAAGCGGTGGTGCCTGGACAGCTTTGCGACCTCGGCGAAGGAGGCGGGGGCGTATCGGACTTTGCTCGATTGCTCGCCGGAAAAGCTGCATGGGTTTGGGAACGGGTTTCATACGGCTACCGCTACCTATGATGGAAGGACGCTGCGGAACTATGTGGATGGGGTTCTGCAGACGGAGGGAGCGGTGAAGCTGTCGCCGCAGATGCCGGGGCGAAGCTCGCTGGGGACGCGGATCAATCGTTGGGATTACTTCAAGGGGACGATCTATGAGGCTCGGTTTACGCGGCATGTGCTGACGCCGGAGGAGTTTCTGGTTCCCTTCGGAAAGGCTGTGGGCCGGAGTAAGTAGTTGAGTTGACTGGGCGGCTTCGTCGGCTCTCCGGCCCACCTTAGCGACGGTGAGACGTGTCGCGAAGGTGGGGCACCCAGTTTCATCACGTCGGGCAGGCTGATTTCGTAGGTAAAGGAGAGTGTGTGAGGATTTCTCGTCGCAGGGCTTTGGGGATGATGGCAACGGCGGCGCAAGCGGTGGCTGCGAAGAAGATGCTGGGGGATGTGCCTACCTCAGTCGCGAACCCGGTGGGACGGGTGGCTACGAGTGCGGAGCGAGGGTTGGCGGCGGGGCCTTTCGAGCCGAACTGGCACTCGCTGAAGGCGCAGTACAAGACTCCGGAGTGGTTTCGCGATGCGAAGTTCGGGATCTGGGCGCACTGGTCGGCGCAGTGTCAGCCGGAGCAGGGTGATTGGTATGCGCGGCGGATGTATATGCAGGGGGATTCGGCTTACGACTATCACGTGAAGACGTACGGGCATCCGTCGAAGTTCGGGTTCAAGGATATCGACGCGATCTGGAAGGCGGAGCGGTGGAATCCCGAAGGGCTGATGGATCTGTACCAGGCCGCGGGGGCGAAGTACTTTATGGCGCTGGCGAACCATCACGACAACTTCGACAACTATGACTCGAAGTTTCATGCCTGGAACTCGACGCGGATCGGGCCGATGAAGGACATCGTGGGGACGTGGGCGGCGATCTGCAAGAGGCGGGGGATGCGGCTGGGGGTGAGTAATCACTCGGCGCATGCGTGGCACTGGTTTCAGACGGCGTTTGCGTATGACGCCGAGGGGCCGATGGCCGGGGTGCGGTACGACGGATTTACGAAGAAGGGTGCCGGGAAAGGGAAGGCGTGGGATGGGCTCGATCCGCAGGAGCTTTATGTGGGGCCGAGGCTGGTGGCTCCGGATGGGATTACGTCGATCAAAGCCATGAAAGAGTGGCATGAACGGAACGATATGGTGTGGGATGAGAACACGCCATGTGACGACCCGGAGTTTGCCAATACGTGGTTTCTGCGGTGTAAGGATCTGCTCGATACCTATGAGCCGGACATGGTTTATTTCGACAATACGGAGCTTCCACTGGGGCAGACGGGGCTGGACATTACGGCGCACTTTTACAACAGCAGCATCGCACGCCATGGTGGGAAGCTTGAAGCGGTGGTGTTTGGGAAGCAGTTTGTTCCGCAGCACAGGGGGGCGGCGGCGCTCGACCTGGAGCGGGGAAGGTCGAATGAGATTCTGCCGAACCCCTGGCAGACGGATACTTGTATCGGGGACTGGCACTACAACATCCACACCTTCGAGGAGCACAGGTACAAGACGGCGAAGACGGTGGTGCATATGCTCGTCGATATCGTGAGCAAGAACGGGAACCTGTGTCTGAATATTCCGCTGAAGGGGGATGGGTCGATCGACTCGGATGAGCGGGAGATTCTGGCTGGGTTGGCGGGGTGGATTCCGGCTCATGGGGAGGCGATCTTCGGGACGCGGCCGTTCAAGGTGTATGGGGAGGGGCCTCCGGATGTGGTGGCGACGGGGAACTTCAATGAGGGGAAGGGAAGGGCTTACACGGCGGAGGATATAGGTTTACGACGAAAGACGGGCGCCTCTACGCGATCGCCCTGGGGTGGCCGGAGGATGGAAAGCTGCGGATCAAGACGCTGGGGAAGAACTCGACGGTGCTGCCGGCGGCGATTACCAAGGTGGAGATGCTGGGGTCGGGAGCGCAGCTAAAGTTCGAACGGACGGGGGATGCGCTGGTGGTGACGATGCCGCCAGGGAGGCCGAACGACATCGCTTATGGCCTGCGGATTACTCCGGTGAGCCTGGGGATGTAAACCCACCTTAGAGCCGTTCTCCTGAAGGGGTGGTTCGCCTCCCTATTTGCCGGCCAAGTGGTCAGACCACTGGGTTCGGAATTTCCAATAAAGTGGTCTGAAATAGCCGTTTTCTGCGAGTTTTCTGCATCCATGGTGTTCTAAAAGGGTTAGTGGGCAACGATCGAAATTCCCCAATGTTTCACCAGAAGCTTTTCGTGTGCAGAATGTGGGCCGTTGCGCGGAAAAACTGGACAGCGGGCGCTGATTCGAAAGTGGTCTGCTATGGTGCGTTTATCGCGCGGGTGAAGTCGGTCGGGGAATCCCTGAGCCGGTTCGCAGTACGGCACGCTGGGTCTGGGGGCCGAGACCGAGGCTCTTATGGGGCGGGCCTTCGGCCTTGAAAGCCACAGAGACCGGAGACCACAGCAACCAGAGAGATGCTCTAAGGGTGGGGCACCCGGTTTTTTGGCGAGGGATGAGCTGCTTTACGAGGCGTCGCGGGCCTGGATCTCTTCGAGGATGGGCTGGTGGCGGAACTGGCGGGGCGGGTGGGCGATGCGCTGGTTGCGGGCGCGCCAGAGGGCTCCCATGATGGGATCGACGACGCCTTCGAGGATCTGGGCCTGGGGGAATCGGTCCTTGATCTTGCGAACGACGGTATCGCGGACGAGGGGGACCTTCTCCATGATGCTTCCGGTGAAGGCGACGCGGGGGATGAGGTTGGGCGACTCGTGGAGGAGGCGCTGGATGACGAGATGGGCGAGGTGAGCGAGTTGCTCGCCTTCGGAGTTGAGAACGGATCGGGCGACGGCGTCGCCGGCGAGTGCGCAGGCGACGGTGACCTGGGTGAGGCGCGAGAAATCGGGTGCGGGGGTGCTGTTGGCGTACTCGACGAGGAGGTCGAGGGAGGCGATCTTCCAGAAGTCGAGGATGGCCTGGAGGAGGGTGGTGGACTTTTCCTCGTCCACGGCCATGAAGCAGGCGCGGAGGGCGTTGTGGCCGATGGAGTGGCCGGAGCCCTGGTCGGCGAGGGCCGGGCCCCAGCCTCCGGCGGTGGTGAGGCGACCGTTCGAGGTGCGGCCGGCTACGTTGGAGCCGGTTCCGGCGAGGATGAGGACTCCGGGGCCGCCGAAGAAGGCGGCGTCGAGGGCGATTTCAACGTCGCCCATGAGGAGGAGTTCGCCGCCGACGCGCGCATTGATGGCGTGGCGGAGCCAGTCGGAGACGAGTGGGACGGAGTCGCCGGCGGTTCCGACGCAGGTTCGCTCGATGGCGGACATGGGGACGCCGGATGCGGAGTGGAGCTCAGCGAGGGCGGTCTCGAGATTGAAGGTGGTGGTGTCGGCGTCGGCGCGGAGACGCTTGATGGTGCCGGCGCGGACGCGTGCGAGTTCGCGGACACCGTCAGCGAGGACGAAATCGGTTTTGGTGCCGCCTGCGTCGATGGCTAGGTAAAAACTCATGAAAACGTGCTCCTCGTGCACGACCCGGGATCGGGAGGTGCGGGGTGTTGGACTCGCCTGGATACTGCTGGATGCCTTTGGGCGGACGGAGCCTTCATCTCCGTTTGCATACTCTACAACGGCGAAGGCACGATTGGCAGGTTTGGGGAGACTAATCTTGCGATGATTCGCAGATTCAGGATTGGGAACGGGACTGGGAGGCTGGGATTATTGTGGAAGGACTCCGCGGACGGCGTCGTCGAGGGCGATTCGGTTTTCCTGGAGGAGGGCTCCGAGTGCTCGCTGGAGCTCGATCTGGGCTTTTTTCCAGTTGCTGCGGGCGGCGATCTCGGTGGAGCGGGCCTGGGCGAGGTAGGTTTCGTCCTGGATGACGGCGAGGTTGGTGGATTCACCGACGGAGAGCTTGTCGATCTCGGTCTGGAGGAACTGCTCCTGGTAGCCGGTGCTGTTACGGGCGGCGTTGTAGGCGGCGTGGGCGGTTTCGAGGGCGATGACGGCGTTTTCGATCTCTTCGCGGATCTGGTTGGAGAGCCGTTCGGTGCGGGCCTGGGTCTGGCGGAGGACAACGGTATCGCGCGCGGCGTCGGAGGCGGCGATGCGGTTGCGCAGGGGGAGGGTGAGCTGGATTCCGGCCTGGTAGACGGTCGAGGTACGGAGACCGCCGAGGGCGAGGTTCTGGGGGATGGTCGGGATTCCGGTGCCGAGGGAGCCGAGGGGCTCGTAGCCGACCTCGGAGGAGCCGCGGGTCTCGACGTTCGCGTAGGCGTTGAGCTGGGGAAGGACCTGGTTGCGGGAGCCCTTGAGGTTGACCTGGCCGGCCTGGATCTGGACTTCGGCCTGGGCGAGGTCGGGGCGCTGGGCGAGGCCTAGTTGGATGAGATCGCTGACGGGGATGGTGTCCATGAGGTCCGGGACGAGGATGCGGTCGGTGGGGACGATCTCAGAGAAGGAGGCTCCGAAGACGGGGGAGCCGGTGCGGATGATCTGGTTGCGGAGGATGACCTCCTGCTGGCGGTAGAGGCCCTGGGCCTGGATGAGGTCGAACTCGCTGGAGCTGACGAGGGCGGAGGCGCGGGTGAGCTCGATGGGGGCGAGGGTGCCCTCGATGACCTGCTCGGCGTCGTCTTTGCGGAGCTTCTGGGCGGCGTGGAGGGCTTCCTGCTTGACGGCGACGTTTTCGCCCAGGCTGACGAGATCGAAGTAGAGGCGGGAGATTCCGTAGACGACCTGCTGGACCTGCTGGTCGAAGAGGAGGCGGGAGACGCGCTGATCCAGATTTGCGATGCGGACGTAGCGAAGGTTCACATCGCGGCCACGGCCACGCAGGAGTGGCTGGGTGATGGTGACGGAGGTGCTGGGGGAGTAGAAGGGATCGTTTTCGGAGTTGGTGGCGTAGATGACCTGTGAGTCGTTGTTGACGGTCGCTTCGATCTGGGTGCCGGGGCTGAAGCCCTGCAGGTATGCGAGGTTGGTGGTGATGTAGTGGAGGGGGGCGGCCTGGGTGGTGGTCCCAGTGGTATCGGTGGTGGTGGTGAGGGAGACGGTGTTGGAGCGGCGGAGGTAGCCGCCGGTTAGGATGAGGTTGGGGTCGAAGAGGGGAATGGAGCCCGCGTTGCCGGGCTGGAGGGCGGTACCGGTCTGGCCGAAGTTGAGGGTGGTCTGGGTGGTGGAGTTGAGCGAGGTGAGGTCGGTGACTGTGGGGACGGTGGGGTTTGGGTTGGTGGCGCCTTTATTAAGGAGCGGGCTGCCGGGACCTCCAACTCCGTTGGGCGTGGCCTGGACGGTGTAATCGATTCCGCGGAGGGTTCCTCCACCTTTGGCCCGGAGGAGGTCGTCGTCGGCGAGTTGGAGGTTGTAGCGCTCGACCTCGACGTCGAGATTGTTTTCGATGGCGAGGGAGATGGCGTCGTGGAGGGAGAGGAAGAGCTTGTTGTCGCGGATGAGCGAGCGGAGGCGGTCGCCGCTTCCGGGGAAGAGCTCCGGGACGCGGGGTCGGCGGTAGGGTCCGAGGAGGCCGTAGAAGCTGAAGCCGAGGCCCGTGGCGCGGGAGCGGTCGGTGGTGATGGTGGAGGACGCGGCTTGCTGGAGCTCGGGGCTCTGGCCGGGGGGCCTGGGGATGAAGGCGGCGATGGGGGGTACGTCAGGGGTTTGCGGGAGGACGGGCGTGTTCGCGAGGGGGACGGTGGCCTGATCGGCTGGTGGGAGCTGTGCGTTGGCGGCTGCTCCGGCTGCGGCTGTGCCGGTTCCGGTCTGGGCGGATGCGGTGATGGCTGCTATCAGAAAGAGGGCGAGGGAACGGTGGGCCAGGTTCATGGCTTGCTCCCGGAGCCCTTGGGACCGTTCGAATCCTTCTTGCCGCCACTTTGCTTCTGATCTGCGTGGCCCTGCATGTTCTGGTCGGTGATGGACTGATCGCCATATTGGCTGGAGCCGCCCGGGGGGGCCTTGGTCTGGGCTGGCTGGTGGCTTGCGTTCTGCTGCTCAGCGGGGCTTTGCCTGGTCTGGACCTTCGCTCCCTCGATGACGTCGTCGGTGACGCTGGTGGCGATGACGTCACCTTCCTTGAGGCCGTTGACGATCTCGACGGCTGATCCGAAGTCGCGGCCGATTTCCACGCGTTGCATGTGGACCTTGCCATCCAAGACGAGGGCGACCATGGGCTGATTTTCGCGGATGACGATGGCGTCTCCGGGGATGGTGACGGGGCCGGTGGTGTTTCCGGGGGCATTTCCAGGGGCATTTCCAGGAACTTCGGCGAAGGTGACGACGGCGTACATGCCGGCCATCAGGGTGCCTTTGTGGTTATCGACCTGGACCTCCGTGAGGAGGGTGCGGGTGTTCTGGTCGATGGACCCGGCGGTGCGGGTGACGTCGCCGTAGAACTCCTGCTTCGGGAACTCCTGGAAGTGGAGGAGGGTGTGCTGGCCGGTGTGGACGGCGGGGGCATAGCCCTCGGGGACGGAGACGAGGATGCGGAGGCGCTCGACCTGGGCGATGGAGAAGAGGGCTCCGGCTCCACCTCCTCCTCCTGGGCTGGAGGCGGTGGGCGCGGAGCCGGAGGAGCCTCCGGAGTTGGTGAGCGCGGAGCCCTGTTGTCCGGCGCTTGGGCCCGCCTGGGATGGGCTGGCGGGGCCTCCGCTGGTGGATCCGGCGGCGGAGATGAGGGCTCCGACGTCCACGTTGCGAGCGGTGATGACTCCGTCGAAGGGGGCTCGGACCTGTTCGTAGCTCTGGAGCGCGATGACGCGGCGGAGGTTGGCCTGGTAGGCCTCGACGTTGCGTTCGGCGGCGGAGACGTTGGCCTGCTGCTGGAGGTAGTCGGCCTCGCGCTGGTCACCATCCTGCCGGGCGAAGACTCCCTTGGCGACGAGGACGCGCCAGCGGTCCCAGGTGACCTTGGTGAGGGCGAGTTGGGTGCGCTGCTGAGCGACCTGGGCTTCGGCCTGGCGGACCTGCTCGCGGGCCTGGGCAACCTGCTCGTCGAGGTCGGGAGAATCGACGACGGCGAGGAGCTGGCCCTTGCGGACGTGGTCGCCGATGTCGACGAGGCGGCGTTGCAGGTAGCCGTTGGCGCGGGCGTAGACGAAGGCCTCGATGAGGGGTGTGGTGGTTCCGGGGATGGTGAGGCCGCTTCCGCCTTGTTCGCGTTTGACGGTGACGACCTCGAGCGCGGGAACCTTGTCCTTCTGGGCCTGGGCGCGTTTGGCGTTATCCTTGTCGCGCTCGTGGCGGGGCAGGAAGCCGAGGACGAAGATGAGGCCGAAGAGGACGACGACGCCGAGGAGGAACCAGAGGAGGATGGTGTGGTTGCCGCGGGGTTTCAACTTCTCCGCTACGTGGAACTCGTGCTTCTTTTTGCGGCTGGATTGCGTCTCGGCGAAGGAGCGGCCGAGCTTGGTGTCGTCGGCGGAGTTGGGGTCGGCGAAGGCGTTGCCGAGGCGGTGCTGGTCGACGTAGGCGGGGCCGGCGAAGGTGTCACCGAGGCGTGGGCCGTCGATGGATTCAACCTCGGTGAACTGGTCGCCGAGGGCGCGGCCTTCGGGGTCGACGGGGCCGCGCTCGAAACCCTGAGCGAGTTTGTGTTGCTCGCGTGCGCGACGTTCGCGCTCTCTCTGCTCGAAGCTGGATTGATCCATTAAGCGTGTTGCTCCTGTTCCCTTGCTTCTTCCTGCTGGTGCTCTGCTTCGTCGATCTCGCGGTCGAAGTCGGCGGGTGCGTTCTTCTTCATCAGGGAGTAGATGACGGGCACGATGAAGAGGGTTCCCACGGTGGCCAGGAGCAGGCCACCGATGACGGCGCGGCCGAGGGGAGCGTTCTGTTCTCCGCCTTCGCCGATGGCCAGCGCCATGGGGAGCATGCCGATGATCATGGCGAGGGCGGTCATGCAGACGGGGCGGAGACGGGTGAAGCCGGCGTTGAGGGCGGCTTCGAAACGATCTTTGCCAAGGACGCGTTCATCGTTGGCGAAGACGACCATCAGGATGCTGTTGGCGGTGGCGACGCCGATGGTCATGATGGTTCCCATCAGCGAGGGGACGTTGAAGGTGGTCTGGGTGGCGAAGAGCATCCAGAGGATTCCGCAGAAGGCTCCGGGAATGGCCATGAGGATGATGAGGGGATCGAGCCAGGACTGGAAGTTGACCGCCATCAGGAGGTAGACGAGGCCGATGGCGAAGATGATTCCGATGCCGAGGCGGACGAAGGAGTCGTTCATCGTCTTGACCTCGCCGCGGAGCTCGAGGGTGACGCCAACGGGGAGGTTCTTGCGGGCGTCGTCCATGATCTTCTTGATCTCGCTGGCGACTCCTCCGAGGTCGCGGTTATCGACGTCGGCGTACACATCGAAGACTGGCTGGATGTTGTAGTGGTCGATGATGATGGGGGATGCGTCGCGGCGGAAGGTGGCGAGGTTGCCGAGGAGCTGGCTGGTGTTGCCGCTGGGTGAGGTGATGGGGGTGCGGGAGAGCTCGGGCAGGGTGGAGACGCGGTAGTTGGGGGTCTGGACGACGACCTGGTAGTTGACGCCGTTGGCGGTGTTGAGCCACTCGTTGGGGGCGGTCTGGCTGGTGCCGCTCAATGAGATGAGCATGCTTTGGGCTACGTCCTGCTGGGTGAGGCCGAGCTGGCGGGCCTTGCTGCGGTCGACATTGACCTGCATGGTGGGATATGTAACCTGCTGGTGCACATGTACGTCGACAGCGCCGGGGATCGCGGCGATCTGCTGTGAAAGTTTGGAGGCTAGCTCGTAGTTGCCCTTGTCGCGGCCGACGACCTGGAGGTCGATGGGAGCGGGGAGGCCGAAGTCGAGGATCTGGTTGGTGATGTTCGCGGGGGTGAAGAAGAAGGTTCCGTCGGGGAACTTCTGCGCGAGATCCTGGCGGAGGAGGCGCATGTATTTTGTCGTCTCGCGCTTGCCAGGCTTGAGCGCGATGAGGATCTCGCCGTCGGAGTTGGAGATGGTCCCGGTGGTTCCGAAGGCGAGGTTGATTCCGCTGTTGGGGAGGCCGATGTTGTCGAGGATGAGCTGGACTTCTTCGGTCGGGATGACCTGGCGGATCTCTTTTTCGACGGCGGCGAAGTAGAGCTCTGAGTCCTCGATGCGCAGGCCCTGTGGGGGGTTGACGTGGAGGCGCATCTGGCCGGAGTCGACGTAGGGGAAGAAGTCCTGGCCGATCATGAAGATCAGGGGCAGGCTGCAGAGGACGAAGGCGGCGAAGATGAGGAGGGTGAGGGTCGCGTTGGCGAGGCACCACTCCAGCGCGCCCTTGTAGTGGTGGCGCATCTTTTCAAACTGGCGGTCGAACCTGGAGTGCCAGCGCCAGATCCAGTTGTGCTGCTCCTCTTTCTCGGCTGCGCCTTCGTCCTGGTAGAGGAAGAGTTCGGCGGGGAGGAGGAAGTGCATCATGGTGGGGACGAGGGTTCGTGAGAGGAAGTAGGAGGCCATCATGGCAAAGGCCACGGCCATGGCGAGGGGGGTGAAGAGATACTTGGCTGCGCCGGTGAGGAGCGTGACGGGAAGGAAGACGATGCAGATGGAGAGGGTCGAGACGAAGGCAGGGGAGGCGACCTGCTGGGCGGAGTCGAGGATGGCGCGGACGAGGGGCTTGCGCTCGGACATGTTGCGGTGGGTGTTCTCGATCTCGACGGTGGCGTCGTCGACGAGGATGCCGACGGCGAGGGCGAGGCCACCGAGGGTCATCACGTTGATGGTCTCGCCGAGCGCCCAGAGGATGACCATGGAGGTGGCGATGGAGAGGGGGATCGACGTACAGACGATGAGGGTCGAGCGCCAGCTTCCGAGGAAGAGCAGGATCATGAGGCCGGTGAGGGCGGCGGCGATCGAGGCCTCGCGGACGACCTCGAAGATGGAGTCGCGGACGAAGATGGACTGGTCGAAGAGGGGGGTGATGGTGAGGGCTGGGGGAAGGCCGGCCTTGACGCGGGGGATGGCGGCCTTGATGTTCTTGACGATGTCGATGGTGCTGGTCTTGCCGTTCTTGAGGACGGTGAGGAGGGCGCCGCGTTTGCCGTTCTGACGGACGACGTTGGTCTGGATGGCGTAGCCCTGGTGGATCTGGGCTACGTCCTTCATGTAGACGATGGCGCCGTTCGAGGCGCGGATGGGGAGGTCGTTGAGGGCGTCGATGGTGGCGGTGCTCGAATTCATCTTGACGACGAACTCGCGGTCGCCGAGACGCGCGGTTCCGGCCGGGAGGATGAGGTTTTGCTGGGTGATGGCGGTGGAGACGTCGGTGGCCGAGAGGTGCTTGGCGAACATCATGTTGGGGTCGGTATCGACCATGACCTGGCGGACCTTGCCGCCGTAGGGCAGAGGAACGGAGGCTCCCTGGACGTTCGAGAGGCGGGGACGGATGAAGCTGATGCCGAGGTCGTAGAGGTCGGACTCGCTGAGCCCTTCGCCACCGAGGGCGAGCTGCACGATGGGAACGCTGGAGGCGTCGTACTTGAGGATCGCCGGGGGGGTGATGCCGGGGGGGAGGACCCGGAGGACGGTCTGGACGATGGCGGTGACCTGGCTCATGGCGAGATCGACCTGGACGGTCGGCTGGAAGTAGACGCGGATGACGGAGACGCCCTGGTAGGACTCGGACTCCTGGTGCTCGATGTCGTTGACGGTGGTGGTGAGGGCGCGCTCGCAGACGGTGACGACGCGGCCTTCCATCTCGTTGGGGGTGAGGCCGGTGTAGGTCCAGACGATGGTGATGACCGGGATATTGATGTAGGGGAAGATGTCTTTCGGCGATTCAATGGCGGAGCCGATACCAAGCAGGAAGATGAGCAGAGACACAACGACAAACGTGTAGGGGCGCCGCAGCGCCAGGACTACAATCCACATGCTTTCCTCAATCTCTTCGCTTTTGGGCCGTTGAATGTCTGGACTTCAAGGATAAGACGCATTCCGGCGACGGAGAGTCGCACGAATCGTCCATGTGGATTCGACGGGATGGTAAGGAGCGAGGCGCAGTGGAACGGCCGCCCCTGGATGTCGCCCGGGAACGACGTGGACGCGGACTATGCCTCGGAGACGCAAGCAGAGCCAGGAGGCTTATGCCGTCCTGGCTCTCTGGTCTTATCGAAACATTACAAAAGTTGAGCGAGGCTCAGGAGTTCACGATCCTGCGCTTTGCCGCTCCGATCAGCATCAGTGCCCCGGTTCCGAACAGAGCCAGGCCGGTGGGCTCGGGGGTGACAGCGGAAGGACTCTGAGGCAGAATGCCGGTGAATTCGTCGTTGTGGACCTCGCCGGTTTGGCCGATCTGGGCTGCGATGAAGGTTCCGCCCATCTGCGAGGAGCCGCTCAGAATAGCGAACGGCGCCAGGATGGACGCGTTGAACTGGCCATTGATGGTGACCGAGGTTGCGTCGGAGAAGTTGAACAGGATGTCGTTGCCCGCGGAACTGTCGCCGGAGTTCTGATTCTCGTTGTAGTAGAGTCCGGTGCCGAGGGTGTCGGAGGTTCCGGAGACGTTGACGATGATGGTGGATCCGACGGGAGCCTGGATGTCGATGGGGTGATTGGTATCGGCGAGTTCCGCGGCGGTGATATCGAAGATGTTGAGGATGGAGCTGCTGCCCTTGAGGACGAAGAAGGATGGGTTGACGCCGGGCTGATTGGTTCCGAGCACCTGGCCGGTTGCAGCCAGGGCGGCAAGAGAGAAGGTCTCGGCATCCAGGGTCGAACGCAGCGTATTGAAGTCGATGCCGGTGGATCCGGTGGTGACACGATGACCGCCGCCGTTGAAGTTGAAGCTGCCGTTTGCGCCCGGAGCGTAGACGTTGCCGTGGCTGTTGATGTTGAACTGCTCGCCGGCGCTGAGGCCTTTGGTGGAGACGACGTCGAACATGGCGAGGGAGCCGAAGGGATCGGAGTTCAGGGTGCTTCCGATGGTCGTGCCAGAGAGCACCATGTTCGAAGCGGCGACGCGGCCTCCGATGTCGGCGGAGGTGCTGATGTTGCCGGCCAGCAAGGTATTGCCGTGGCTATCCACGGTTCCAAGTGCCACCAGATTATAGGCGTTCGCGACGCCCAGGATGGGATCAGCATGACACAGGGCGGGGGCAACCGCGAGGGAAGTGATGAGGATGGCAGCGTAACGTGATTTCATAAATGGCTTGCAAGCACGTTGAGGGCCATCCTGTGGGCCGTTTGGCCGGCCTAAACTGTGGCGCCTCTAATGATGTAGGTAAGGGTTTTCCATTCGCTGGAAAGACTTTACCCAACTGTCTCAGCGTGCCTGGTCGCCTTCTGGAGCACGTCGATGGTGTCCTGGTAGAGCTTGTTGCGCACGGAGAAGCGGTCGACTGCCCGTGTGACGTAGCGCACCTGTATATCGACGCCGGAGGCCGCGGGACGCAGATCGACGGAGGGGGTGGCACTGAACTGGCTGATTCCACTGGTCTTGACGGCGCCGCGCCACTCGGCCTCGGCCATCTTGGCGTCTTTTTCGGTCTCCGCGAGGACGATCTTGTGGATTTGCTCGATGACCTGATAGGAGTTGTCGGACGCCGGAACGTTGAGTGTGATCTCGTCCCACATCCACTGGCCGACGGTGGAGAAGTTGAAGTATTGGCCGGTGATGGCGAATTTGTTGACAAAGGTGACGCGCCGGCCGGTCGGGTGGCCCTTGTCGGTCCAGTTGCCGGTCTCGAGCAGTGCGGTGCGGAAGAGGCCGATCTCGATGACCTCACCGCCGACACCGTTGATCTCGACCCAGTCGCCTACGCGGATGCCGTTACGGCCCATCAGGACGAACCAGCCGAAGAAGGCGAGGATAAAGTCCTGGAAGACGACGGTTAGCCCGGCCGTGGCGAGACCCAGGATGGTGGGGACCTGGCTGGGTGGGCCGAAGATCACGAGCGCGATCAGCAAGACGCCGACCAACTGCACGCCGAGATCGAGGATGGTTCGCAGGGTGATTTCGCGGCGGGGCTCCATCCTGGCCCGGCCGAGGAGCATGCGGACGACGGCTCCCGCGAGGATCGTTCCCAGCACGACAAAGCCGATGAGGGCGAAGGAGTTCAGCAGAAGATGCAGGACGATGCGGTGTTGCAGGTCGACCTGCCTGGTCCAGCGGGAATATACCTGGGCGAGCTGGTTATGGTTCTCGATACGATCTTCCATAAGATCGATGAGAGTTTCCTGGGCGGCGCGACGTTGGAGACGCGCGAGACGGGCCTTTTTCTCGTCGATCGACTGGGCAGCGGGCGGCGCCTGACTGGGTGCTGGGGCCACGGCCGACGGGGGTGTGACGTTCGAGGCCTGCAGGGCCTTCATCTCGGACGTCAGCGAGGCAGCGTCCGCTCTTGACTGTTGCTCCGCCTGCTTCAGCAGGGCCGTCCGGCTCCTCTGGCTGAACCATGCCTGCAATCTTCCGGCAAGCGTTCCGTAGCGCTGCGTGGCGATGACCGCGACCTCGCCTCCGCTGGCCACCTGGTCGTCGTACTTCTTCATGGCGGCCTCGCGCGTCGTCAACTCCCGTTGAATCTCGCTGCGCTGGTCGCCACTGGAGCGGGTGAGGCGCTGGGATTCGTCGTCGAGCTCATTCTTGTCGAGCTCGAGCTCCGACTTGCTGACGTCGAGTTCGTCCTGAAGGGTTGCGCCCCGGGGGCCTTTGACCGCTTCGGTGAGGCGGTCGACCTCGGCCTGGTCCTTCTGTACCTGAATTTGCAGGGCCTCAACCTTTTTTTCGATCCCGACGGCGTCGCCGGTGAGGGTAGCGGCCTTTTGGCTCGCCTGGCGGAGAGCGGTCGCGAAGGCCTGGTCGACCTCATGATCGGCCAATCGTTCGGCCTCCCGGGCGAAGGCCCTCTCCTCGCGCGAGGCGGCGAGCGGAGCCAGCGCCTGGGCGGTCTGCCATGGCTTCTGATCAACCACTCCCTCCTGCGCGGATGTCCGGGTTCCGTGGAGAAAGGGCAGGTTCTCCATTGCACCGCGGGTCACGATACTTCCCGCCAGGCAGAGCGCGAGGACAACCGATACAACCGTCAACACGAGCTTGCGACCATGCGTCATGACTCCATTACACACGCTGCCGCCCCGTCAGGCCATCCCCCGTCGGCGGGACCGGCCTGCCGTGACCGGCTGGATGACTCAATCGTCATACAACCTTCACCGCATCGAACGACAAGGGCGGGGTCGCTTTCCTTCGCGGGCTGAGCACGTTACCCTCCAGAGACGCATGCAGATCTCGTCCGTTGGCACCGCCTATCCTCCCTACCGCTACTCCCAGACCGAGATCGCAGACGCCCTGGTGGCTCGCTGGCAGGACCGTCTTCCCGAACCCCGCCTGCTGACCCGGCTGCATGCCAACTGCGGAGTGGCGCACCGGAACTTCGTCTTTCCGCTGGACCATTACCCCACCTTGAAGGGGTTTACCCAGACGAACAATGCCTGGATCGAGGCGGCGGTCGGCCTGGGCGAGCTGTCGATCGCCGCGGCACTCGACCCGTTGGGGATTACCCCGGCTGACATCTCCGCCATCTTTTTTGCCTCGGTCACGGGGATTGCGAGTCCGACGATCGACGCGCGGCTGATCAACCGGATGCCCTTTCCGGCGCATGTGAAGCGTACGCCGATCTTTGGGCTGGGCTGCGTGGCCGGGGCGGCCGGCATCGCGCGGGCGAGCGACTATGTGAAGGCGTTTCCGGACGAGATCGCTCTTCTGTTGTCGATTGAGCTCTGCTCGCTGACCTGGCAGGATGATGACCAGTCGATCGCCAACCTGATCTCGACGGGGCTCTTTGCCGATGGCGCGGCTGCCGTGGTGATCTCGGGGGACGACGCCTTTCGCGGGAATCCAAGGCTGGCCGGGCCGCAGGTGCTGGCTACGCGCTCGACCTTCTATCGCCATACCGAGCATGTGATGGGCTGGGACATCGGCGATATGGGATTCAAGATCGTTCTATCGCCCGATGTCCCCAAGGTCGTGCTGGAGCATCTGCGTGGCGACGTCGACTCGTTTCTGGCCGAGCAGCACCTGGTTCAGTCGCAGATTGGAAGCTGGATCTTCCATTCGGGCGGTCCGAAGGTGCTGGAGTCGGTCGAGCAGTCGCTGGGGCTTGAGGCGGACGCGCTTGCACCCTCCTGGCAGAGTCTGCGGGAGCATGGGAATCTTTCGGCCGCGTCGGTTCTGACAGTGCTCGAGTTCTACCTGCGTCATCAGCGCGGCGAGCCGGGAACGTACAGCATCCTCGCGGCGATGGGGCCGGGGTTCTGCCTGGAATTGGTGCTGCTGCGCTGGTAGCGGGCGGGGACGGCCGCTTTGCCTGTAAACTGGCCATCTATGGACTACCGTTCCGGCTCCCAGATTCGCGAAGATTTCCTGCGCTTTTTCGAAGGCAAAGGCCATCGCCGCGTGCACTCGTCTTCGCTCGTCCCGCACAACGATCCGACCCTGCTGTTCACCAACGCTGGAATGAACCAGTTCAAGGACGTTTTTCGGGGGGCAGAGCGCCGCGACTACGTTCGCGCTGTCACCTCGCAGAAGTGCGTCCGCGCCGGGGGCAAGCACAACGATCTCGAAAATGTCGGCTTCACCCGCCGCCACCACACCTTCTTCGAGATGCTCGGCAACTTCAGCTTCGGGGACTACTTCAAGCGGGACGCCATCGCCTATGCTTGGGAGCTGCTGACGAGTAAAGAATGGTTTGGGATCGATAAGGACCGGCTCTATGTCACGATCTTCGAGGGCGATGCGCAGGTTCCGCGCGACGACGAGGCGGAGCAGTTCTGGATCGAGACGGGTGTTCCGAAAGAGCGGATCATTGCGATGTCGGGCAAGGACAACTTCTGGCAGATGGGCGAGACGGGGCCTTGCGGGCCGAGTTCGGAGATCTTCTATGACCTTGGGGTTGCCGCCAGTGAGAGCGGGGAGGACCGGCCGTTTCCAGAGGACGATCAGCGGTATGTGGAGATATGGAATCTTGTGTTCATGCAGTTCGATCGCTCCGTGACTCCGGAGGGTCCGGTGCTGACTCCGCTGCCCAAGCCTTCGATCGATACGGGGATGGGGTTGGAGCGGGTCGCATGTGTGTTGCAGGGGGTGCTTTCGAACTATGAGACCGATCTTTTTGCGGAATTGGTCGAAGCCTCTAAGCAACTAGTCATGGCCTCCGCTGGTGCTTCATCCACTATGGATTCAATCTCTGGATCACCACTTCCCGCTTCATACCGTGTGATAGCGGACCATGCAAGATCGGCGACTTTTCTAATCGCAGACGGTGTATTGCCCTCAAACGAGGGCCGAGGTTACGTTCTGCGTAAGATCATTCGCCGTGCGATTCGTCATGGTCGTCAGCGTGGGGCACTTGGGTCGTTCTTTTACGCTATGGTCTTCCCGGTTGTGAAAATTATGGGCACAGCATACCCAGAGTTAGTGTCGGCGACTGAGTCTATCAAGAAAGTGCTTCAAGCGGAGGAGGAGCAGTTTTCAAGAACTATAGAACTTGATCGAGAAAGCTTGATGATTTGGTGGAGCAGTCGATCGCTTTCGAATTTGCCAAAATACACCTGACGCTAGACTTTGACGACGATGCAGATCCAATAGTTCGACGGAGCATGGAACTTGAAAATCTGCGCCGCCGCGGCATAACTCCAATTCTTCCAGGCGACGCATGCTTCCGAATCTTTGAGACTTTTGGCCTCCCGAAGGACTTTATAGAAGAGGCACTGCACGACGACGGTTTCGATTTTGACGAAGCAGGCTTCGAGCGCGCCAAGGAAGAAGAGCAGCAACGCGCCCGCGCCTCTTGGAAGGGCGGCTCGCAGAAGTCGGCTAACCCTGTTTATAGTGAGCTTCCCAAGACGGAGTTTGAAGGCTACTCTGCTCTGCGTGTCGATGGTGCACGTGTGCTTGCGCTGGTTAAGGATGGGGTTGGCGTTCCTTCGCTTCAGCCTGAAGAAGAAGGTGAGGTCATCCTCGATGCAACGGCCTTTTATGCAGACTCCGGTGGACAGCAGGGGGACATTGGGTTGCTCTATGCGAGCGATCACCATACTCCGTTGGCCGAGGTGCGCGGTGTGACCAAGCCTGTCCAGGGCGTCTTTGCCCATAAGGTGCTTGTGCTTCAGGCCATCGCCGTCGGCGATGAGGTCGACACTGCGGTCAACCATGAGAACCGTGCGGCGACCGAGCGCAACCATACCGGGACACATTTGTTGCATGCGGCGCTTCGCGAGGTGCTGGGTAAGCATGTCAAGCAGGCGGGATCGCTGGTCAATCAGAATCGTTTGCGCTTCGACTTCTCGCACTTCACCGGAGTCTCCGAGCAGGAGATGCAGGAGATCGAAGACATCGTCAATCGGCAGGTGCTTGCCAATGCGCACGTTGAGACGCTCGTTGATGTTCCTATCGACGTCGCGGTCAAGGAGCTCGGGGCGATGGCGCTCTTTGGGGAAAAGTATGGCGAGCGGGTTCGCGTGGTGCGGATCGGTGACTTTTCCACTGAACTTTGCGGCGGAACGCATACGCGGGCTACGGGCGAGATTGGGCTGATCAAGCTGGTTGGCGAATCGTCTGTCTCGTCGGGGGTTCGGCGGCTCGAAGCGCTGTCGGGAACTGGTGCGTTGCAGGAGTTTCGCCGCGACTACGACGTCACCCGCGTGGTCAACCAGTTGGTCGGTGGCTCGGCTAATGCCGATAGCCTGCGACTGCGTCTTGCGGCTCAGGACGATGAAGTCAAGAAGCTCCGTCGCGAGCTCGATCAGGCGCGGATGAAGGCTGCGAGCAGCACGGTTGACGAGGTGGCGGAATCGGCTGTCACGGTCAAAGGCGTGAAGGTGCTGACGCAGCGGGTGAGCGGTCTCGACAAGGGGCAGATGCGGACGTTGGTTGATACGCTGCGGACGAAGCTTGGGTCGGGCGTGGTCGTGCTTGGGGCGGAGGTGGAGGGTAAGGTTTCGCTGATCGCCGCTGTGACCAAGGATCTGACGGGAACGATTCAGGCAGGTAAGCTGATTGGTCTGCTGGCTCCGATGGTTGGGGGCAAGGGTGGCGGACGTCCGGATCTGGCGGAGGCGGGCGGGTCGGACGCGGCGGCGCTTACTCCCACGCTTGCCAGGGCTGCTGAAGTCGTTGGAACGTTACTGCCGTAAGAGCGCCCTGCGCGGCCGGCGGTCACTTCGTGACACGTATACCGCTTCGCGTGGCGCCCCGATGATCGCAAGCAAAGTTTCGTTCCGACCCTTGGGAGGACCGCGCGAAGCAACTCCGGCAGGAAAGCTTCTATCCCAGCGTTGGCATCGTCGTATCGACGCCAACGCGAATCCCCGTGGGCCAACGCGCCGTCACAGTCTTGATCCGCGTATAGAACCGCACACCCTCCGGCCCATGCATCGCGTGGTCGCCAAACAGCGAACGCTTCCAACCGCCGAAGCTGTGAAAGGCCATCGGCACAGGAATCGGGACGTTAATCCCGACCATCCCCGCCTGCACCTGGTGCGCGAAGGCACGGGCGGTATCGCCGTCGCGGGTGAAGAGCGCGACGCCGTTGCCGAACTCGTGTTCGTTTACGAGTTGCAGCGCGGTGGAGAAGTCTCGCGCTCGCACCAGCGCAAGCACGGGCCCGAAGATCTCTTCGTTATAGATCCGCATCTCCGGCTTTACATGGTCAAAGAGACACGCGCCCAGGAAGAAGCCATCGCCACGGGGCAGCGCGCCGTCGCGTCCATCGACCAGAAGCTCCGCACCTTCCTGGGTTCCAAGCTCGACGTAGCCCCGCACCTTCTCCAGGTGGGCTCCGGTCACGAGCGGCCCGAGCTCCGCGTTCTCTTCTGTGCCGGGAGCGATCACCAGCTTGGCGATGCGCTCCTTCAGCTTGTCGATCAATGCGTCTGCTGTCGCATTGGTCACCGCTACGGCGACCGAGATGGCCATGCAGCGCTCTCCGGCCGAGCCATAGGCCGCTCCGACGAGGGCGTCTGCGGCCTGGTCAAGATCGGCGTCGGGCATGACGATCATGTGGTTCTTCGCTCCTCCGAGGGCCTGGATGCGCTTGCCGGTCGCGGTGCCTTTGCGGTAGACGTACTCGGCGATCGGCGTCGAGCCGACGAAGCTGACGGCGCTGATGCCGGGGTGCTCGAGGATAGCATCGACCGCCTGCTTGTCGCCATGGACTACGTTGAAGATGCCATCGGGAAGGCCGGCCTTCTTGAGCAGCTCGGCGATCAGGACGGAGGCGCTGGGATCGCGTTCGCTCGGCTTGAGGATGAAGGCGTTTCCGCACGCCAGCGCCACGGGGAACATCCACATCGGAACCATGGCGGGGAAGTTGAAGGGAGTGATGCCGGCGACCACGCCCAGCGGCTGCCGCATCGACCAGCTATCGATTCCCGCTCCCACCTGCTCCGTGTACTCACCCTTCAGAAGCTGCGGGATTCCCGTTGCGAACTCGACGACCTCGAGTCCTCGGGTCGCCTCGCCGCGCGCGTCCGAGAGCACCTTGCCGTGCTCCGACGTGATGATGGAGGCGAACTCTTCGAGGTGCTGCTCGAACAGCTCGCGAAACCGGAAGAGCACACGCGCGCGTCGCAGTGGAGGCTGCGCGGCCCACTCGGGGAAGGCGCGCTGCGCGGCCTCGACGGCCACATTCAGCTCGGAGACGTCTGCGAGCGGAACCTTAGCCTGCACCCTTCCCGTGGCGGGATTATAGACGTCGCTGAATCGACCTGAGGTGCCGGGAACGAGACGTCCATCGATCCAGTGGTTGATCTCACGGACAGAGACAGCGACAGAAGTGTTCACATCGGGAGCGGCTAGCGTGGACATACGAAGACCTCATCGACGAGCAGGAGCGTCGGCAGGCCGCGCGACGTACATCCGGCAGGTGTATGGATCGTACACGCCACTTCGTAGCCGGGGCAAACCAGCTTACTCGAGCTTGATGATCAGGTCTATTTTCACGTTATGCCTGGCGTCGAACTGGCTAATGGTCTTCTCCTTTGACTTCTGGTTGCGGTAGGTGGCCCAGACCAGATAGTCAGTGCTGCCGCGAAGATGCCTGAACCGGTAGTGACCCTGCCGGTCGGTGATATAGGAGGCGACGATCTGTGTTCCTTCCTCCTGCACCTGGACGACGGCCCCCCGGAGCGGTTCGTGCTGGCGGTCGGTGACAGTGCCGGAGAGGTTGCGAATGTCCTGCTGCGCGAAGAGGGCGCCGGGGTACCAAAGCATGCAGACAGCGATAGAGGCAAGAATAGTAATCGGGCGTTTTGGGGGAAGTGCGCTTGGTCCGGTCGGGGGCATCGGGCTCCTCTGGTGTTCGTGTTGTTTTAAGATGCACAAACTCAGGAGCGGCGGCCGACCGACGGAAGCTTCCAAAGGCCTCTTTGTTGGGATCTCCGCGCCAGGCTCCGTCAGGTGCCGGTTTCTCTTGCAGCGCTACGCGGAGACGGCTTGCGGTCCATTTTCCCATGCTATGATTCCGCCACATTGAGATAGCCTTGCTTTCCTGCCTGAAGCAGGTCGGACGGGCTTCCCGGCGCGAACAAAAAAAATCACCGCCGGGCAAAACTAAATCAGTACCTCAGTTCGTACCTAGGTCATAAGGGGCGCTACCCATGAATGCCGGCAGACTGAAGCAGACTATCCTTTCCTTTGCCACGGTATCGCTTGCGGCCTGGCTGACAGCATGCAGCGGGAGCGGCGGCAACACCACGACAGCGACTACTCCGACGGTGCTGACTGCCTCCGACTTCAGTGGGCAGTACACCTACTTCGTCACCGGGACCAACCCGACCGATGGTGACTTCGCCGTGGCGGGCACGCTGGTCGCTGACGGCAAAGGCAATATCACCAGCGGAGTGGCGGACTACAATCTCGGTTCCGGGATCGATGCCAACGTCCCATTGACCGGGACGTACTTGGTAGCGGCGGGTGTGGCGACCATCAGCCTGACGGACGGTCACGGAACCACGGAGTCCTATGCCGCTCCCATCATCAAGTCTGGCTCTACCACGATCGCGGAGCTGGACGGCACGGGGAGCGGCACGCTGTACGCGGCTCCCACCACGGCCTTCACGCCCGCCGGAACCTACACGTTCAGCCTGAAGGGTGACGGCCAGGGCACGCTGACAGCCACGGGAAGCTTCGTGGCTGGGGCTTCGGGCGCGATCTCAAGCGGCACCGCGCTCTACACCGATGGGAGCGTTCCGCAGAACTACCCGACGCTCTCGGGCTTCGTGATCGCCCCGGGTTCCAACGGGCGCGGACAGGCCGTCATCGGCGGCAACACCTTCAGCTATTACGCAATATCCGCGTCGCAGATTGCCCTGGTTGGGCTGGACGACAGGGCGTTGCTGGACGGAACAGCGCAGAAACAGTAGATCCGCGAAATCGAACAAGCAATCCGACACGGAATAAAGGGGCGAGCAATGATCACGAGCAGGATATGGAAGTATGGAGTACTGGCGGCTGCGTTGGCCGTGGTTGCATATAAGGCAGTTCCGCACACCGTCTATGGGTCGGACCACCGCGAGGCGCCGACCGTCGATGCGATTCCCGAAGGCGATCTGACCGACGTCTATGCCTTTACCGACCCGAACGATTCCACCCGTGTCGTTCTGATCATGAACGTCAACCCGTTCGCGCTGGCGGCTGAGTCGTCCAGCTATGCCTTCTCGCCCGACCTTCTCTATCAGTTCAAGATCGATAACACCGGTGACGCGCGTGAGGATCTGGTCATCCAGGCCACCTTCGACCAGGCGGGCCAAGGCCAGACCGCCTCCATCTACGGACCCGCCGTACCCACCGTGACCGGCGCTCGCAATGTCCTGTTGAGCTCCCAGCCGACCGCGACCGGAACCTTCGGCACCATGTTCGGCAGTGGTTCGGGCGTGCTGGCCTATGTCGGTCTTCGCGACGACCCGTTCGTCTTCGACTTCGCCCAGTTCACCCGCATCCTGAACAGTCAGCAGGATCTCTTCCGGGCCGTCGGGCCCTTCCGCGGGCGCGCCGTCCGGAGCGACGGAACCAGCGGAGTGGATATCTTCGCCGGCTTCAACGTCACCTCCATCGTCGTCTCCGTGCCCAAGACGATGCTGCGTGGCAGTTCATCGAAGATCAACGTGTGGGCCACGGTCAGCCAGCGCGTCCCCACTCGCCACGGCGCCAAGACGTTCCAGCAGTTTGAGCGCCAGGGCCAGCAGGCGTTCGCCACGATCTTCGTCCCCAAGCCGATGCGGGACCCCTTCAACTTCGCCATCCCGGAGAACGATGTGGCGAACTACTCCAGCCTCGTCCCGGATGCGCTCACCACGACGGATAACGACGGCTCGGGCAACACGATCGCCGGCCGCGCCGCTCTGCTCACCAGCCAGGGCGTAGCCACTCTACCCAACGGCGCTCCGCTATTGCTCGGTTCATCCTTCGTCAATACAAGCAAGGACCTGCTCCGTATCGCGTTGCTTCCTGATGTGCTCCGGCTCGATCTGGACCTGCCTGTGACCAACCCGGCCATCGGTCAGTTTGGCCTTCAGAACGGACGCACCCTCAACTACTCTTCGATCGACGCACCGCTCCAGATCATTCGCGCCCTGGCCGACGTCCACTTCCCGTCCGGTGTTGCAGGCGGCGGCCCCCTTGGCAGCCGAGCGGCGCTCAATTGCGTGGACTTTCCCACGACATGTGTTGACCGTCGCGTTCTGGTCGTCCTTCAGGGCACGCAGTTCATCAAACCCGACGCCTCGGTCATCGATATGACCACCGTCGGCAACGATCGTACGTTCCTCACCACCTTCCCCTACATCGCTCCTCCGGCTCCCCTGCCGGGTGAAGTCGGGACGATCGGTTATCCTGTCCAGCAGTAAGCGGGCGGAACCGATGCGAACGATGAGCGCGAAGATGGCCGGTCATGGGTCCTTGTGTCTGGGTGCGGTCTGGGTGCTGACCTCTTACGGGGTCGCCCAGACCGTGACTTCGGCCCATGGGGCAACTCCGGCCCAGGCAAAAGCCGCAGAACACTCCGGTGCGGCTTCACATCCAGATCCATCCGATCAGCGCATCCGGTTCTACCAGGCCCAGGTCGCTCGTGACCCCGACTTTTGGATCAGCTATAACCGGCTGGCCGGAGCCTACGCGCAGAAGGCACGCGAGACCGGGGATATCAGCTACATCGAACTCGCGGAGGCGGCGCTTCAGCACTCCCTGAAACTCGAATCCACCCACGACGATGCTGCGCCGGCCTACACCCAGCTCGCCAGCGTCCATCTGGCGGAACACCGTTTTCAGGAAGCCTTCGACGACGCCCGGAAGGCGATCGCTCTCATCCCCGACGACCTTTCCGCTGTTCCCTACGCGGGCGACGCGCAGATGGAGATGGGGAACTATGCCGAGTCGCGGAAGTTTTACGATCGACTCGCCCACGCCCCGGACGACGGCAAGCCGCATCCCGGCCTGGCGTTTCTGGCTGCCAGCCATGGCGCCGGTTTGGACTGGATCGAGGGCAGGACCGACCAGGCGTCGGAGGGCCTGAAGCAATCCATCGCCATGGCCCGGAATCTGCATCTTCCGCCTGAGAATCTTGCTTGGACGGAGTTCATGCTCGGAGAGCAGTACTTCCAACTCGGGGATCTGCAGGCTGCCGAGCGGGAAGAGACCGCCTCCCTCGCCGCGTATCCCCGCTACCACCGCGCCCTGGCTGCCATGGGACGCATCCGAGCTGCGCAGGGCCGTCTTCCCGAGGCGATCGATTTCTATCGGCAGGCAGTCGCCATCGTTCCCCTTCCCATCTACGTCGCGGCCCTGGGGGATGTCTACGCCGCATCTGGAAGTCTCGCGGAGGCGCAGAAGCAGTACAGCCTGGTCGAATACATCGGACGGCTCAGCGCCATCAACCGGCAGGTCTACAATCGCGAACTTTCATTGTTCTATGCCGATCATGACCGCAAGCTGCCGGAGGCCGTGGACCTTGCCCAGAAGGAACTGGAGGCGCGCCACGACGTCTATACGTCGGACGCCCTCGCATGGGCTCTCGTAAAAAACGGCCAGACCGCGAAGGCGAAGGAGGCGATCGAGCAGGCCCTGCGAATGGGAACGGTCGACGCCCTGCTCGAATATCATGCTGGAATGATCTACCGGGCGGCCGGAGATTCCGAGAAGGCGAAGGCCCACCTGGAACGGGCGCTGGCCATCAATCCGAACTTCCATGTCCTGTTTGCCCCGCAGGCAGGGAAGACGCTTGCCCTCCTCCTGGCTGCTACACCTGGCGCCGCGGCGTCTAACGTCAGAGCCCCCGGGAGTGAGCTGTCGCCTGAGGGCGATCCAACGAACAGCAGGACCGCCGCGACGTCACCGGCCAGAGGGATTCATGCGCAGTAGGCAGCCCGGCAGGCCGATCTTTCGCAAGGTAGGGTTTCGTCTGTGGCTCGCGATTTTGCTGGTTGCGGCTTCGGCGCGGGTCTGCCACGCCCATCCGATGGGCAACTTCAGCATCAATCACTACGCCGGAATCCGCGTGGAAAAGGATGCCGTCGAACTCCGTTACATCGTCGACGAGGCGGAGATCCCAACCTATCAGCAGATTCAGGAGGCGGGAATCGTTGCGCAGGTCGGTGACGCCACGTTGCGCCCCTATCTGGTACGGCAGGCCTCGCAGTGGAAGGCCGGTCTGTTGGTCGAGGTGAACGGCGATCCGGTCCGCCTCGCGACTCTGTCGGAGAGCGTCATCTTTCCGCCGGGCGCGGGTGGTCTCCCCACCATGAAGATCGGCGTTATCTACCGGGGAACCTACCGCCTCAAGCCAAATCAGACAACCTTCCACCTACGCTACCGCGACGACAACTTCCCCGGGCATGCAGGATGGAAGGAGATCGTCGTCACGCCGGGACAGGGGGTCGACCTGGGGGCGCCTCAGCCCTTTCAAGTCGACCGCAGCGAGCAACTGACCAACTATCCCACCGATCTGTTGAACAGCCCGCCCCAGGACCTGTCGGCCGAGATCATGTACACCGTGCCTGCCGTGGCCGTGGCGACGACCCGTCCGTCCGAGATCAACCCGGCGGTCATCGTGGCCAGACAGGCGTCTGCTGGCGCATCGAATTCTGCAGGGACGACTGAGGCGGTATCGACTGATTCCCAAGCGGCGGGGCCGGTGATCCAGGTCACCCCCCAACCGGCGGACGCGCCCGCCCTTGTGCTTGCGCCAAACCGCCAGGCGACTCCACGAAGTCGATTTACCGAGCTGATGGCCACTCAGCGGGTGGGCTTCTGGTTTCTGTTCACCGCCGCTTTTCTCGCGGCGGGCCTGGGGGCGATCCACGCGCTTGAACCCGGGCACGGCAAGACCATCGTCGCGGCCTATCTCGTGGGATCGCGCGGACGAACACGCCATGCCGTCGGCCTTGGGCTCCTTGTCACGGCGGCACACACGGTTGGGGTCTATTTGCTAGGGGCCGTTGTGCTCTATGCCTCCAAGTACATCGTGCCGGAGCGAATCTATCCCTGGCTGAGCATCTTCTCCGGGCTGGTCATCTCTGTGCTGGCCGCATACCTCTTTCTGCGAGCCTGGACCGGCGTTGAAGCAGAGTTGGAACACGACGCCACGGTCCTGCACAGCCACTGGTACTCGAGACGCCGTGATGTCAGGATGACCACCGAGTTCGACGGAACGGCGAACGCCCTGCCTGTGAGTGCCCAGCAAAAGACTGTCTCGCTGAGGCAACTGCTCATCCTCGGCGTCACCGGGGGCATCATTCCCTGTCCCGCCGCGCTGGTGGTTCTGCTCAGCGCCGTCTCCATGCACCGTGTGGGCCTTGGACTCTTCCTGATCGTGGCGTTTAGCTGCGGTCTGGCCGCGGTACTCGTCGGGATCGGGATCCTGATGGTGCGGGCGCGACACCTCGTCTCCAGGTGGAAGAGCGATGGTCCGTGGGCGAAGCGCTGGCTGCCGCTCGCCTCGGCCTCCGCGATGTTCGTGGCGGGGTTGGCCATTGCGGCCGCGGCGGTGCCATCTGCTGGCCTCTCACCCAGCCGCCTCGGGACTATCAGCCTGCATGATCTCGGGCCCTTTCTGGCGGTTATCGGCCTGGGCCTGTTCCTGGGGATGCGCCACTCCACCGACCCCGATCACGTCGTCGCCGTATCGACCATCGTCAGCCGCGAGCGCTCGGTGGGACAGGGTGCTGTCATCGGCATGATGTGGGGTTTTGGACATACGCTGACCATCTTCGTCGTAGGCGCCGGCATCATCCTCTTCAAGCTGACGATTCCGCCAAGGCTTGGTCTTTCGATGGAGCTTGCGGTCGCTGGAATGCTGATCGTGCTCGGGATTCTGAACCTGACCGGTGTCCTCCAGGGTCTCACTGAGCGCCTTACGCCCGCCCGCTGGGCAAGGTCTGGTTCCGAAGAGGAGGATGTGGTCGTCGCTCCGCGCCTGCCTGCGCGACGGGGTTTGCGCGGCGTGATCGAACGCTTCGGCTACTACCAGCTTCTGCGCCCACTCGCCATCGGCCTCGTTCATGGGCTTGCAGGGTCGGCGGCGGTGGCGCTTTTGGTGCTCTCGATGATTCGTAGTCCGGGTTGGGCGGTGGGTTACTTGGTGGTTTTTGGGCTGGGGACCGTGGTGGGGATGATGTTGATGACTACGGCGATGGCCATTCCGATTGCGTTGAGTGGCGCGCGGTCTACGCGGTATCTTACTCTTGTGTCAGGGGTTGCGAGCGTTTGTTTCGGATTGTTCCTGGTCTATCAGATCGGATTTGTCGATGGGCTCTTCACCCGGAATGTGCATTGGACGCCACAATAAGGCTCGCACGTCGTGGGCCGTTGTGCGGTAAAACCGGACAGCGGTCGGCGGCGGTTTACTTGACGAGCTTCTGGGCGACTGAGACGAGTTGGTCGGCGCCGAACGGTTTGACGATCCAGCCGGTGGCTCCGGCTTTGCGGCCGGCGTCTTTCTTTTCGACCTGCGACTCGGTGGTGAGCATGAGGATGGGGACGAAGGAGTAGCCGGGAAGCTTGCGGATGGCGGCGATGAGTTGGATGCCGTCCATGTTGGGCATGTTGAGGTCGGTGATGACCATATCGAACCTGGCGCTACCGGCCTTGGAGAGCCCATCGACGCCGTCGACAGCGACGGTGACGTCGTAGCCGGCGCCGCGCAGGGTGAAAGCGACCATCTGGCGGATGCTCGCCGAGTCGTCAACGGATAGGATGCGCTTCATGAGTGTGTTTCCCCTGGGAAATTGCTGCTTCCCTATTCTTCGGCTGAATACTAGAAAAGCTCTACGTCATTTCCCACCGAAGGTTTTTGAAACTCTGGGAGTGCCTTGCCGTTGAGGGCCGCGTGGAGGACTTCGCGTTCGGTTTCGGTGGTGTAGGAGGCGGAGAAGAGAGACTCCATGCCCTGTGGGTCGTAGCCGCGGCGAACCTCGGGGTAGGCGGTCTCAAGCTGACGGCGCTTCGCCTCAAGGGTCTCGAGGACGGTGTCAAGGTGACGATAGGCTTCGACGAGGAGATCGCAGGTGCGGCCGACACCGGCACTGACGGTCTGCATTCTGCGGGTGGCGTTCTGGATGTCGGAGGTCTGCCGGGCGGCGAATTCCGCGGCGGCGCGCAGGCCGACGAGGCAGGTCCGGGTCTCATCCTGCGCCGATCGCAGTCTTTCATCGCCGTCCTCGGAGAAGGTTTCGAGGAGGATCCTGGTCTGTTCGACGAGGCGGAGGATCTCCTGCATGGCGAGTTCGGACTGGTCGGTGATCTTGCTCCACTCGGAGGACAGGTCGGAGATGCCGTTGCCGATCTCGAGGATGGCGTTGGCGTGATCTCCGAGTCGGCTGGCCTCGATGATGGAGTTGATGGAGAGCAGATGCAGGACCTGACGGACGTCGCGTGATTTTTCGACGTGGCGCTGGACGAGTTGGACCAGGCTGGAGTGGCTTCCGACCGTGGTGCGGATCTTGGCGCTGTACTCGACGCTCTCGCGCTCGAGGAGCTCGATGTGGGCGAGTTTGGAGGAGACCTCGCGCTCCTGCTCGAGGACGAGCGGGCTGATTCCGACGAGCCCTGAGCCGCCGATATCGAGCAGCCCCTGGATGCAGCTCTTGACCTGGGAGGTCCAGCCGGCGACGGTGGCCTTGATGCTCTGGAGCTGGTAGATCTGGACGGTGAGGCCGGCGTAGGCGCGGGCGCGGTCCTGCGCCGCGGCTGCGCGGGCCAGGGTCGCGCGGGATTTGCTGCCGGCGGAGAGGCTCGCTTCGACCAGCGGCAGAGCTTCCTGGACGTGCTCGATCTGCTGGCGGGTGATGTCGTGGGACTGGATGGCGGCGACGACCCCGGTGATCTGGGCGGCGATGTCCTGGACGGCGGATCGGAACTGGGTGGGGATGGCAAGGAGGGCATTGAACCCGGACTCGAGTTCTCGGACGTCCTCGGCGAGCGATGTTTCGATGCGTGCGAACTCCTCCCGGAGGTGGGGAAGCTGGCCGGTGAGGACGCGCCGGGTGATCTCGATGGCGTGGCGGCGGGCCTCGGTGTGGAGGACGAGTTCTTCGGTGTCTTCGGAGAGGGACTGGGAGAACCTGGAGAGCTCGACGGCGAGGTGCTGGAAGCCTGAGCCGGTGGTTCCGAGGCGTCCGACCTCGACGTTGGTCAGCATGGTGAGGACGCGGGTCTTGAGGGCGATGGTGGACTGGCTGGCCGTGATGATGGAGAGGTGCTTGAGGAGCTTGGTTTCGGTGGTCACGGTATCGAGGATTCCGACGGTGGCCTTGAGCCTTTCGGCGACGAAGAGCATGGCGGCGGTTCCGAGGCAGCTTACCTGTGGGAGGACTGAACGGATGCCCTCGCCTTCGATGCAGTCGACGATTGCCGAGGCGAGACCGAGGATGACGGTGCTCTGGCCGGCGAGTTCCTGAAAGGCGCGGGCGATGGCGTCGATCTCGGTCTCGCTGGCGCGGGCGAGGAGGGTGAGATCCTTGCTGGATTTGTCGAGGAGTCGCAATGGGGCCGGGACGGATTTCGTGGTGGTGGTGGGGGGGGGCGTGACGGAGGGTGCGGTCTTCACCCCTGTTGCGGTCTGGGCGGTCTGGGCGGCCATTGTGGTCCTGGCGGATTTTGGATGCTTCACTGTCATCGTGTGTTCTCCTGCGGATGAGGTCCTGGTCGTATGGCTGGCGTCTGGTTTCATCGGGCGTAGGCGAGGATGGCTCCCGCGATGGACTGGAGGGGGAGGACCTTGTCGATGGCTCCGGTCTTGATGGCTTCTTTGGGCATGCCGAAGACGACGCTGGTGGCCTCGTCCTGGGCGATGGTGTTGGCTCCGGCCTGCTTCATCTCGAGCATTCCGCGGGCTCCGTCATCTCCCATGCCAGTGAGGATGGCACCGACTGCGTTCTTTCCGGCGTAGCGGGCGGCGGAGCGGAAGAGGACATCGACGGATGGACGGTGGCGGCAGACGAGCGGGCCATCCTTGACCTCGACGAAGTAACGGGCTCCGCTGCGTTTGAGCAGAAGGTGATGGTTTCCGGGGGCGATGAGGGCGCGGCCACGGATGACGGTGTCGTTTTGCTCGGCCTCTTTGACGGTGATGGCGCAGAGGCCGTCGAGGCGGGTGGCGAAGGCGCGGGTGAAGAGCTCGGGCATGTGCTGGACGATGACGATGCCGGGACAGTCGGCGGGGAGGGTTTCGAGGAGGGTCTTGAGGGCCTCGGTTCCACCGGTGGAGGCTCCGATGGCGACGACTTTTTCGGTGGTCTCGAGCATGGCCCCGGTGGCTCCGGAGAGGATGGCGTCGGCGGTGAGTTTGGGCTCTACGGTGCGGATGACGCGGGGGGAGCGGAGACGGCAGGCTGCGGCGGCCTTGACGCTCTCGCAGAGGAGGATGCGGGAGTCTTCGAGGAATTGCTTCGTTCCGAAGCGGGGCTTGGTGATGATCTCGACGGCACCGAGCTCGAGGGCGCGGATGGCGCTCTGGGCTCCCTCTCCGGCCAGCGAGGAGCAGATGACGACGGGGATGGGGTGCTGGAGCATGATCTGCTGGAGGAAGGTAAGGCCGTCCATGCGGGGCATCTCGATGTCGAGGGTGATGACGTCGGGGACCTGCTCGCGGATGCGATCGGCGGCGACGAAGGGATCTCCGGCGGTTCCGATGACCTCGATGTCGGGGTCGCTGGCGAGGATCTCGGTGAGGGTCTGGCGGACGAGGGCAGAGTCATCGACGATGAGGACGCGGATTTTTCTGGTGTTCATCGGATCTGGACCCCTGCTGCTGCGTGCTGCCGTGGCATGGAACGGGTTCGCTTTGGACGGCTGTAAGTGGCTCGATTCAGGTGAGTTTGCGCACCATGACATCTCCGTTGCCGGTGTTGAAGCGGATCTTGCGGCCAAAGGTTTCGCCGAGGCCCTGGGCGTCGATGCGGTAGCCCTCCTCGGCGAGGATTCGGAGGGCGGTTTCGGAGTTCTGCCTTCCGACGGAGAATCTGGCGGCCGGGGTGACGGCGAGGACGTCGGCTCCGCCGAAGAGTTTGACCTGCACCTGGAATCGGGGGACGCCGATATCGTCGAACTGGCGGGCGAGGTCGCGGATGCAGAAGTCCACGTAACGGTGGCCCTCGGCGGAGTTGAGGGCGGCGGTGGGATTTTTGGGATCGACCGGGGCGTTCGGCAGTATGGAGTGGCAGAGGGCCCCGATGCGGAGGCGGGCGCTCCAAAAGGCGACCCCGACGCAGGACCCGAGGATGGTGCGGATGATGGTGGGCTCACGGGCGAGGAAGAACTCTCCTGGCCGGAGATAGACCTGGGGAAGCTCGGTGTCAGGCAGCGGCATCGAGTTTCCTGTAGAGCGCGGGGGCGATGGGGGTGAGGGGAAGGTTGAGGCCGTGGAGGGTTTCGGAGTGGCCGAGGAAGGCGTAGCCCCGGGGAACGAGGTTTCTGGAGAGCTTCTGGAGGATGGCCTCCTGGGTGGGACGGTCGAAGTAGATGATGACGTTCCGGCAGAAGATGATGTCGGCCTTCTCGGCGAGGCCGTAGTCGGCGTCCATGAAGTTGAGGCGGCGGAACTCAACCTGGTTGCGGAGCTCGGGGACGACGCGGAAGAGCTTCGAACCGCGATCCCGGCTGCGCATGAAGTACTTGCGGCGCCAGTCGGCGGGGACGGGCTCGACGACGTCGGACTTGAAGATGGCCGTTTTGGCTTTTTCGAGGACGGTGGTGCAGAGGTCGGTGGCGAGGATTTTGAAGCGGAAGCCGGGGTGGGTGAGGGCGTACTCGGTGAGCACCATGGCGAGAGTGTAGGGCTCTTCTCCGGTGGAACAGCCGGCGCTCCAGATGACGAGGGGGCGGGAGGTTCCGGTGCGGAGGGCTATCTCGGGGAGAGCTTTTTTGACGAGGTAATCGAAGTGGCCGGACTCGCGGAAGAAGTCGGTCTTGTTGGTGGTGATGGCGTCGAGGAAGTGGATCATCTCCTCTTCGTGGTCGCCGGGGGAGAAGAGGAGGTTGCAATAGGCCGCGTAGGAAGGGAGATCGAAGACGCGGAGTCGCGGCTTGAGCCGGAGTTCGAGCATCGTCTTCTTGTCGGGCCCCATGTTGATTCCGGATCGTTCGTAGATGAGGGTGCGGAGGCGGTTGAGATCCGGGTTGGAGATACTGTGATCTCGATCAGGCATGAAGGGGTGGCCTCGTGTGGGCTCCCGTCAGGCTGCCGGTTCGGAGACCGATCTGCCGCCTTCCGGGTTACGGACCACACTGAGTTCTTCGGCTGAAAAGACGCGGTCGATATCGAGAATCGTGATGAACTGCTGGTCGCGCTTGCCCATTCCCTTGATGAAGTCGGTTCGAATCTGGGAGCCGATGCGGGGGGCGGGGCGGATCTGGTCGGGTTCGAGGTCGATGACCTCTTCGACGGAGTCGGCGAGGGCTCCGATGACGATGGACTCGTTTTCGAGCAGGACCTCGAGGACGACGATGCAGGTGTTGGTGGTGCGCTCGGTGCGGGACATCTCGAGGCAGAGGCGCATGTCGACGACTGGGACGACGCTTCCGCGGAGGTTGATGACGCCGCTCATGAACTCCGGGGTGCGGGGGATCTCGGTGATGGTGGTGAAGTCGAGGACCTCGCGGACCTTGGAGACCTCGGTGGCGAAGACCTCGGCGCCGAGTTTGAAGGTGAGGTATTGTTTGGTCTCGGTCATCCCGGTTGTGTCGGTTGTGCTCATGGGGATCCTTGTGTGGTTGCGGCGGGTTAGGGTTAGTAGCGCTCGAAACCCTTGTCGAGATCGTCGTTCTTATCCTTGAGCATGAGGTTGAAGCCACCCTTGGCGAGGGGTCTGCCCTCGGGTGGGAGGACTCGGCCGTTGGACTTGGCGGACCGTGCCGAGACGACCTGGGCGGGTTTGGGGCTGCGGGGTGCGGAGTGGCTGCGGCCTTCGTCTCCGGTACGGAAGAAGCCGAGTGCGCTGAGGAGCTGGTCGGACTGGGCGGTGAGCTGCTCGGTGGTGGCGGCCATCTCCTCGGAGGCGGAGGCGTTCTGCTGGATGACGCGCTCGAGCTGCTGGAGGGCCTTGTTGATCTGCTCGGCGCCTACGTCTTGCTCCTGGCTGGCGGCGGTGATCTCCTGGACGAGCTCGGCGGTTCTCTGGATGTCGGGTACGAGCCTGTCGAGCATCTCGCCGGCGCGTACGGAGACCTGGACGGTGGTGGTGGAGAGCTGGGTGATCTCTCCGGCGGCGCGCTGGCTGCGTTCGGCGAGCTTGCGGACCTCGGCGGCGACGACGGCGAAGCCTTTGCCGTGCTCGCCGGCACGGGCGGCCTCGATGGCGGCGTTGAGGGCGAGGAGGTTGGTCTGGCGGGCGATCTCTTCGATGATGGAGATCTTGGTGGCGATCTCCTTCATGGCGGTGACGGCTTCGAGGACGGATTTTCCGCTCTCCTGGGCGTCCTTGGCGCTCTTGATGGCGATCTTGTTGGTCTGCTGGGCGTTGTCGGCGTTCTGCTTGATGTTGGAGACCATCTGCTCCATGGAGGAGGAGGCCTGCTCGGCGGAGGCGGCCTGGATGCTGGCTCCGGTGGAGACCTCGACGGAGGTGGTGCTGATGGCCTGGCTGGCGGTGGCGACCTCGCTGGCGATGGTGCGGACGTCCGTGACAGTGCGGACGAGGCCACCAACCATCGAGCCGAGCGCCTGCATGAGCTTGTCCTGGGAGGAGCGCTCGCGGACGATGACGGTGAGGTCGCCGTCGGCGATGTTCGAGGCGGCGAGGGTGATCTCATCCATGGCCGCGATGAGGGCGTTGAGGTTGTTCTTGATGGTGTTGAAGTCGCCGTAGTAGGTGTCGGTGATGGCGGAGGGCATGTCGCCCTTGCTGATCTGATCGACGTAGCGAGCGGCCACGTTGAGCGGGGCGATGACGGCGTCGAGGATGGCGTTGACTCCGACGACGATCTCGGCGTAAGCGCCCTGGAACTGCTGGGGCTTGCCGCGTTCGGAGAGTTGACCTTCCCTGGATGCGATGGTGAGGCGGGTGAGCTCCTTTTGCAGGGCCTGCAGGACGGTGGCAACGTTGTTGACGGCGAGCTTCATCTTCTCGTGGTCGCCCTTGTAGGTCTGGGCGATGAGTTCGTCGATCTTGCCGGCGGAGATCTGGGAGAGGATACGGTTGCCTTCGCCGATGGGCAACAGGATGGCGTCGAGCATCTCGTTGACGTTGACGACGATCTCGGCGTAGGCGCCCTGGAACTGCTGGGGCTTTCCGCGTTCGGAGAGCTGGCCCTGGCGGGATGCCTCGGTGAGGCGGGACATCTCTTTTTGCAGGCCCTGGGTGACGACGGCGACGTTGTTGACGGCGAGCTTCATCTTCTCGTGGTCGCCCTTGTAGGTCTGGGCGATGAGTTCGTCGATCTTGCCGGCGGAGATCTGCGCGAGGATGCGGTTGCCTTCGCCGATGGGCAGGAGGATGGCGTCGAGCATGTCGTTGACTCCGACGATGACCTCCGCATACGCGCCCTGGAACTGCTGGGGCTTACCGCGTTCGGAGAGCTGGCCCTGGCGGGATGCCTCGGTGAGGCGGTCGAGTTCTTTCTGGAGGCCCTGGAGGACGACGGCGACTTTATTGACGGCGATCTTCATCTTCTCGTGGTCGCCCTTGTAGGTCTGGGCGATGAGTTCGTCGATCTTGCCGGAGGAGATTTGCGCGAGGATGCGGTTGCCTTCGCCGATGGGGATGAGGATGGCGTCGAGTGTTTCGTTGACGCCCTGAACGATCTTTCGGAAGTCGCCATGATGCCTGGAGGCGTCGGCGCGGGTGGTGAGGCCGCCTTCGGCACCTGCGCGGGCGAGGGTGTCGACGTCACGGACGAGGGTCTGGACGGCATCGGCAATCTTAAGATAGCTGCGGGTGAGGAGATCCTGGTCGGATTTGGCTTCGACCTTGGCGCTGAGATCGCCGGCGGCCAGCTTTTCGAGGACGCCTGATAGGCCCTTGATGTAGACGATCAGGGCACGGAAGGAGTCGGCGAGTGCTCCGACCTCGTCGGCGGATTGGTAGGTAATGTTCTGGTTGACGTCGCCGAGCGAGATGAGTCTCGCGGCCTCCGATAGCTGGGCGAGCGGTTTGGAGACGCTGCGCGAGATGAAGGTTCCGAGGGCGAAGCCCGCCAGTACCCCTCCGATGATGAGGAAGAGCATCACGTTGCGGCTGCTCTGATAGGTCTGCTCGTTGGACTCCGCTCCAAGGCGCGCGACTTCGAGTTTGATGGCTGTCAACTGGTCCACCGCATCCACTGCGACGTCCGTTCTGGTGCCGCCATCGCCAAAGGCGAGATCCACCGACGCTCTTCGCGGTTCCAGAGGATCCTTCATCGCCAGGTCGATGATGCGATGAGCGACCTCCTCCCGTGCCTTCCAGCTTTGCTCGATCTGGGCGAAGGCAATCTTTCCTTTTTCGGCACGGATCATAGGCCGGGTCTTCTCAATGTCGGCATTGATCTTTGCGATCGTTGCCTCGGTGCGGGCTTTGTACATCGCGCGCTGCTCGACGCTAGCGGACAAGAGAATATTCTTTTCGGACCTGGCGGCTTGTTTGATATCCACATTGATCTGGTCGATGGAGGCGATGCCGAGAGTCTCGTTCTCGTAGGCGCTGGCGGAGCGCTGGGCGAGGTCGCCAAGGTTCCTGATCCCGACATAGCCGACGACGGCGGTGATGGTCCCTACGAGGATGAAGGCGACCATCAGCCTTGTACCAATCTTCATGTCATAAAACCATTTCATGATGCTTCTCCGATGCTGCGGGACTCGTTCTAGATCGTGTAGAGGTATCGGCACTGGACCGTAAGGCTGGGCCATGTTGAATCGCTAGGCAGCGCTCTGGCCGACCAGATCGGCGGCCATGGAATATGGCGGTGCAGCGTTCGCAAGAGCCTGGAGGTGTGAGCCTGAACCGGCGGCGCGCAGGGCGTCTTCGACGACGCGGTTGGGGTCGAGGATGAGGGCGAGGGTGCCGTTGCCGAGGATGGTGGCTCCGGATACGAACTTGATGTGCCGATAGAACTGGCCGAGGTTCTTGATGACGGTCTGGTGGTCGCCGAGGACCTCGTCGACGACAAAGCCGCAGCGCCCGTTCTCGGTCTCGGCGATCATGATCTGTTCGACCTCGGGGCGGCCGGAGGTGATGTCGAAGTACTCGCGCAGACGGATGTAGGGAATGATCTCTCCGCGGATGTTGGCGACGTGCTTGCCGTGGGAGGCGACGATGTCCTTGCGGGTGAGTTCGATGCATTCAAGGCTGTTGGCCAGGGGAAGGACGAAGAAGGCCTGGCCGACGCGGACGAGCAGGCCGTCGATGATGGCGAGGGTGAGCGGAAGACGCAGGATGATGCGTGTTCCCTCGCCGCGCTTGCTGGTGATCTGGATGGTTCCGCGGAGCGCCTCGACCCTCTGGCGTACGACGTCCATGCCGACACCGCGGCCGGAGACGTCGGTGATCTGCTTGGCGGTGGAGAAGCCCGGGCTGAGGATGAGGGAGAAGATCTCGGCCTCGGAGAGCTGGGCGTCGGCGGCGATGAGTCCCTTCTCGATGGCGCGTTCGCGGACGGCTTCGGCGTGGATGCCGCCGCCGTCATCCGATACCTCGATGAGGACGTTGGCGCCGGCATGGCGGGCGGAGAGACGCAGGGTGGCGGCGGGTGGTTTGCCTGCCGCGATGCGTGCGTCGGAGGGCTCGATGCCGTGGTCCATGCTGTTGCGGATGAGGTGCATGAGGGGATCGTTGAGCTGATCGATGACGGTCTTGTCGAGCTCGGTGTCGGCTCCCTCGATGGTGAGATCGACGTTCTTTTTGAGGTCGCGGGCGAGATCGTGGATGAGTCGGCGGAAGCGCTCGAAGGTGGCGCGGATGGGGAGCATGCGGATGCTCATGGAGTTTTCGCGCAGGGCGGAGGTGAGGCGCTCGACCTCTTCGGAGACGGACGCGACGTCTGGATCCTCGATGCGCGAGGCGATGACACCGAGGCGAGCCTGGACGGTGACGAGTTCCCCGATGAGATCGACGAACTGGTCGAGCTTGGCGGTGGGGACGCGGATGTTGGATGCTCCCTCGGGGCGGTCGTCGGCACGGCGTCCAAACCTGGCGGGCTGCTCGGGTGCTGGGCTGCTGTCGACAGCCGTTGGGACCACTGGGGTTGCGGCGATCATGGGCGAGAGATCGATGGGGAGGTTGACGGGCTCGATCGTCAACTCGCACTGATCTTCGGCGAAGATGAAGACGTCGCGGATCTCCGCTGCGGATGTGTTCGAGTGAAGCGTGATCTCCCAGCCAAGGTAGCAGCGCTCGGGGTCAAGCTCGCGGAGCGGGGGGACGGCGTTGGTGTGGGCGACGGCACTGAGCTCGCCGAACTGCGCCAGCTCCCGGATGAGAAGCAGAGGCTGGGTTCCGTTGTGCAGAAGATCCGGCCCAGGTGCGAATCGGATCTTCCACTCGGTGGTCGCGGGGTGGGAGGTGGAGGCGGGTTGGGACTGGGTCGCGGGTTGGGGGTCCGACGATTTCGGGCCGGAGCCGATGATGTGCTGGAGCTGGGACAGGATGGCGGTGATGGTGGCGGCATCGGCCGAGCCTTGACCGGCGGCCTCGTTGAGCATGGCCTTGATCTGATCGAGCGCGGCGAGGGAGAGATCGATGAGCGTGGAGGTGACCTCGAGACGACCGTTGCGGACCTCGTCGAAGGCGTTCTCAAGGTTGTGGGTGAAGGCAGCGAGCTTGTCGAATCCGAACATGGATCCGGAGCCCTTGATGGTGTGGAGAGCGCGGAAGGCTTTGCCGACGAGTTCGGCGTCGGCACGACTCTCGTTGAGTTCGAGCAGAGTGGCTTCGAGCTCGACGAGGATCTCTCTCGCCTCTTCCTGGAAGGCCTGTTTGAATGCGTCGATGCTGGATCCGTTTGACAATGCTGCCCCCCATGGATCAGTCCTGCGATGTGTTGATCGGTCCGGTGATGTGTTGATCAGTCGGACGATCTGGCCGGACGAGTTACTGCTTGCTGGTGAGAAAGTCCTGGAGTCCCGCGAGTTTCATTGTCTCGAGGACGTTTTCAGGGATTTGCTTATAGATGGTGAGCCTCGTTCCGGATTCCCTGGCCGATTGATCCGCGGCCCAAAGGACTTGAAGCGCGGTCACATCGAGTTCGGTGACTTCGTCCAGTTCGATCTGGACCTCTCTTCCGGACTCGAGAGCGTGTAGGAGAGCTTCTTTGAGCTCGGAGGCGAGACTGATGTCGATGATCCCATCGAGGCGCACCAGGCACCCGGATTCGCGACGATCGAGCGTGATTGGCAACGGGTCGCTCCTTGCTGCACGGCACCGACGGATAGAGTCGGATTTATGGTCCGGTTCGTCGAGTGGGTATGCGTCTCGGCTGCTTTGGCAGAGCTTCGAGGCGACGGCACCAGATCAGTATGCGGTCAAAACACAGGCTCCCCTGTCGATCGCACGCGTGAGATTGGCGGCGTCCTGCGTGCTCGTTCCCTTATCAGGAAGACGGCCCGGAAATCCCATTCAGGGACGGGCCGGAAAGAATGCAAGGCATCGCGCGGATTTGAGTCGGTTTCGGGGCGAGTCTTGAATTGCGTTGTTTCGTACGCGCGATGGGCATGGGAGCGGACGACGTATGAAGACACTGATTGTCGAGGACGACTTCACCAGCCGGCTGCTTCTGCTGACCTATCTGTCGCGTTATGGGGAGTGCCATATCGCGGTGAATGGGGACGAGGCAGTGGCGGCGTTTCGAATCGCGCTGGAGGCGGGGTCACCCTACAAGCTGATCTGCATGGATATCCTGATGCCGGGGATGGATGGAAAAGAGGCGGTACGGCAGGTGCGAGCGATGGAGGAGGCCCGGGGAGTGACCTCGACGAACGGGGTGAAGATCATCATGACCACGTCGCTGAACGACGTGAACGAGGTGATGAAGTCGTTCAAGGAACTGTGTGATGCTTACCTGTTCAAGCCGGTGGATACGGGGAAGCTTCTGGCGGAGTTGAGGGAGTTTCGCCTGGTGGCATAGGGGGGCGGGGTTGGTCGGGAGGCTGTTCAGGCGTTCGGGTTGACGATCCAGCCTCCACCGACGACTTCGTCCTCGTGGAAGAAGATGGCGGCCTGGCCGGGGGTGATGGCGCGTTGGGGTTCGTCGAAGAGGACGTGGGCGAGCGGCTGGCCGGTGGGGTCCTGGCCGGCTGGCGAGAGGGTGGCCCAGGCGGGCTCGTGGCGGTGGCGGATCTTGGCCTGGACGCGGATGGGTTCGTCGAGAGATGGGATGGAGATCCAGTTGAGGCGGTCGACGTGGAGCTCGCGGCTGAGCAGGCCTGACTCGGGGCCGACGGTGACGGCGTGGCTCTCCGGGTGGATGTTGAGGACGTAGAGGGGCGAGGGGCTGGTGAGTCCGAGGCCCTTGCGCTGGCCTACCGTTACGGTGTGGATTCCGTGATGGCGGCCGAGGATCTCTCCTGACGGCGAGAGGAGTTCTCCGGAGAGGTCGGGCTGGGGTTCGCCGATGTCGTCGAGGTAGGCGGCGAGGAAGGCGGAGTAGTCGCCGCCGGGGATGAAGCAGATCTCCTGGGAGTCGGGCTTCTGGGCGAGGGCGAGTCCGGCGTCGGCGGCCATGGTGCGGACGGCTGGCTTCTGCATCTCGCCGAGGGGGAAGAGGGTGTGGGCGAGTTGGTCTTGAGTCAGGCCAAAGAGGAAGTAGGTCTGGTCTTTGGAGCGGTCGGCGGGGCGGGAGAGGATCCAGCGGTTGCGGACGGGATCGAAGTGGTTGCGGGCGTAGTGGCCGGTGGCGATGAGGTCGGCACCGATCTGGCGTGCGGTGAGCAGGAGCGCGTCGAACTTGAGGTGGTTGTTGCAGAGGGTGCAGGGGATGGGGGTGCGGCCGGCGAGGTACTCGGAGACGAAGGGCTTGACGACCTCGGCCTCGAAGCGGGCTTCCTGGTTGACGAGATAGTAGGGGATGCCGAGGTGCTCGGCGACGCGGCGTGCGTCGTAGACGTCGTCGATGGAGCAGCAGCGGCCCTGGACGGATTCGGGCATGCCCTCGTGTCCGGCGAGGCGGCGCTGGTTCCAGAGCTGGAGGGTGAGGCCGATGAGGTTGAAGCCCTGGGCGCGGAGGAGGGCAGCGACGGCGGAGGAGTCGACTCCGCCGGACATGGCGACGGCGATGGTCTTGGCAGGGACCTGGGCGGTGGAGGCGGTCGGCGTGGGTGAGACAGCGGTGGACATGCTCCTTAAATGATACGTGGTTTGGCTGCCGGGGGCGGGGACTCAGTCGGGAAGCTAACATTACGGCGAGAAAATGGCAATCCCCCCTGCTCCAATGCCAGGCAATACAGAAGTGGGATTTCGCGAGGGCTGGTGCGGGAGGACGATAGACCGCGTACCACAGGGTTTCCCAAAGTGGAAGGAACCTTTTCCTCAGTGGTCTGGACGTCATGTTTGCCTGCATTTGCACGGTCGCGCAGGCGAAGGCGGGTTCGCAAAGAGGAAATCCTGGGGTACGCGCGTGCGTGGCGGTTATCGGGTCAGGTGATGGTCAGAAGCGATTCTGCCGATGGGTAGAGCGTGGAGATGCAATGACTTTTGTGAAGAAACTTGGGCTCTGTTTTTGGGTATTTCTTGCGGCGCTGGTGATCTCGACCAATGCCTGGGCAGACACGGTTACACCCTTTCCAACGTCTTTGGTGGTCGGAACGGGATCTCAGGTGTTGCCGGCGACGGTGACGCTGCTGAACGGGGGAACGGTAGCGACGATTCGGGTGGTGACCCAGGGGAAGACTGCGGCCGACTTTACGGCGACTGGGGGAGGGGGGTGCCAGGGGCAGAGCTTCGGCCCGGGTGGGAGTTGCGCTGTTCCGGTGCAGTTCGCTCCGGTGGCTCCGGGGGCGCGGAGGGGTGCGGTACAGCTGTTCGATTCGGGGAACAACCTGCTGGGAACACAGATGCTCTACGGTGTGGGGCTGGGCTCGGTGGGCGTGCTGATCCCCGGAACGATGCAGACGGTGGCAGGCGACGGGACCTGGGTTTATCGGAATGATGGGGTTGCGGCGACGTCGACGTCGATCTTTCTGCCGGGCGGCGTGGCGGTGGATGGGTTGGGAAACATCTTTCTATCCGATACGAACAATAACCGGGTCCGCCGGGTGGATGCGGGTACGGGGCTGATCTCGACGGTCGCGGGGACGGGGACGCCGGGTTACTCGGGCGATAACGGCCTGGGGGTTAATGCGGAGGTGAACTCGCCGAGCGGGATGTTGATCGACGGCGCGGGAAACCTGTTGTTCGCCGATAGCGGCAACCACGCGGTGCGCAAGCTGATCCTGGCTACGGGCGTGATCTCGACGGTGGCGGGCCAGCTCGGGCAGCAGGGTGCGACGGGAGATACGGGACTGGCGCTGGCGGGTACGCTGAATACGCCTCAGGGCATTGCGCTCGATGGGGCGGGCGATCTCTACATTGCGGATACGAACAACAACGAGGTGCGGCGGGTCGACGCAGTGACCGGTGTGATTACGAGGGCGGCGGGGACGGGGGCGGAGGGTTCGAGCGGCGACGGGGGGCTGGGAACGTCGGCAAAATTGAATTCTCCGTGGGGTCTGGCGACCGACCCTGCCGGTGATGTTTATATCGCGGATCTGGGAAACAACAAGATCCGGATGTTGAGCGCGGGGGGCATGATCTCGACGGTGGCTGGGACGGGTTCGACTTCCTACAACGGCGATGGGCAGGCGGCGACGGCGGCGAACCTGGGCGGGCCTGCGGCGGTGGCGGTGGATGTGGCGGGCAACCTGTATATCGCGGACTCGGGGAACAACTTGATTCGCAAGGTGGCGGTCGGAACGCAGTTGCTTTCGAACATTGCTGGCACGCGCGCGGCGCAGTTCTCGGGCGATGGCGGACCGGCGAACCTCGCGGCGATGTATGGACCGTATGCGTTGGCGATCGATGGGTCGGGGAACGTCTTCTACTCGGACATCTTCCACCATCGGATTCGTGAGATTCAGAACACAGTGGCCTATCTGAAGTATGACCCGATTCGTGTCGGGAGAACGTCCGCCGCGCAGCCGGTGACGGTAGAGAATGACGGCAACGCAGACCTGCACTTTACGGCACTGGCTGCGGATCCGTCGTCGGGAATCGACCCGGCGACGACCACGTGCTCGACGACCGTTGCGCTGACGATGGACTCGACCTGCGTGGTGGGAGCGGAGTTTGTGCCGCAGTTGGTGGGGAACCCGGTGACGGCGGTGATCCAGCTGCAATCGAACGCCTCGAATAGTCCGGCTGTGCTGAACCTGTCGGGTGAGGTGGATGCGCTAGATCCTACAAGTACCGTTTTGTCGACGAGCGCGAATCCGGTGGCGATCGGTGCGCCGGTGACCTTCTCGGCCAGTGTGACGACGACGGGTACGACGCCTCCGACCGGAACGGTTCGGTTTTATGACGGAGCGACGTTGATTGGGACGGGGACGCTGACGGGAGGTGTGGCGACGTTCACGACCAGCTCGCTGACGATGGGATCGCACACCATCACGGCCTCGTTTACGGGCGACGTGGCCAACTCGCCAAGTGTGTCGGCGGCCATTACCGAGGTGGTGAAGCAGCAGCCTGCGACGGTGTTGATCTCGAGTCTGAATCCGTCGCAGGTTGGCCAGAGCGTTACGTTCAGCGCGACGGTGACCTCTCCGAATGTGGTTGCTACGGGCAACGTGCAGTTCAACGATGGCGGCAATATCGTCGGCACGCAAGCACTGGCTCCGGATGGTAATGGGAATGCCGTGGCGACGTATACGACCGCGACGCTGGTGGCGGGCACGCATACGATGACGGCGACGTATGTGGGCGATACGAACTCGCTGGGCGCAGGATCGCCGGCGGTGTCGCAGGTGGTGAACCTGTGGTCGACCGTGACGACGCTGACGTCGAGCTCCGCGACTCCAACGGTGGGCACGCCGCTGACGCTCTCGGTGCACGTGGCGATTACGAGTGCGGTGGCTCCAACGGGGTCGGTGAAGGTGCTGGATGGGTCCACGCTCCTGACGACGTTGACCTTGGATGGGGCGGGCAATGCGACGTTTACAACCAGTGGACTCGCGCCGGGGAGCCATGGGCTGGTGGCGACGTTTATGGGAGATACGACCAACGGGGGAAGCTCCTCCGCATCCCTGGGCGAGACGGTGCAGACGATCTCGACCGGGACCGTCGTGACGTCTTCATCCAACCCGGGCACTGCGGGTGCGACGATCCGGTTTACGGCCACGGTTACACCGGCTTCCACCAATGCGACAGCAAGCGCACCCAGCGGGACGGTGACCTTTACCGATGGAGCGACGACCCTGGGGACCGGTCAGATTGCAGGTGGCATTGCGGCGCTCGATGTGAATACGCTGGCGGTGGGGTCACATAACATTGTGGCTTCTTACGCGGGCGATACGGACTTTGCTGCGAGTACGTCCGGAGCGCTTGGCGAGACGGTCAATCTTGCGGCGACGACGGTGGCGTTGACTTCGAGCGCGAATCCGTCGATTGCAGGCAGGGGTATTACGATTACGGCGGTCGTCTCTGGGACGGGTGGCGTGCCGACGGGGACGATTGCGTTCCTCGATGGAGCGACGACGCTGGGCACGACGCAGGTGAATGGATCGGGACAGGCAAGTCTCTCGCTGGCGACGTTGGGAGCGGGGAGCCACTCGCTGACCGCGGCTTACGGTGGGGATGCGAAGGATGGGGTGAGCACATCCGCTGTGCTCTCCGAGGTGGTCCAGCAGACCACAACGGCGATTGCCTTGACCTCGAGCGCGAACCCCGGGTACGCGGGTGCGTCGATCACCTTTGGGACTTCAATCACAAGCAACGGTGGGCTGCCCGTGGGATCGATCTTGCTGACCGACGGCGACACGGTGATTGGAACATCGGCGATCAGCGGGACCGGTTCTGCGAGCTTCACGTTCAACACGCTGAGCACCGGGACGCATAACCTGCTGGCGTCTTATGCCGGGGATGCGGACCATATGGCGAGTACCTCGCCGCCGCTGGCCGAGGTGATTCAGATCGGGACCAGTGCGGCCACGTTGCTTTCGAGCAGGAACCCGAGCCCCTTTGGCAGCGCGGTGACGTTCAGCGTCGGGGTAAGTGGGACGGCCGTTCAACCTACTGGGACGGTTGCCCTGATGGATGGAGGAACGTTGCTGACAACCCTTTCGCTCAACGGCGCGGGGACCGCTACGTTCAGCACGTCGACGCTGACCATCGGCGACCATCCGTTGACGGCGGTTTACAGCGGTGACTCAATCCACGCGTCGAGCACCTCGGTGCTTCTGACCGAGCGGGTGCAGCAGGTGGATACAGTGGCGATGACATCGAGCGAGAATCCGTCGGTGGTGGGCGATCTGGTGCAGTTTACCGCGACGATCTCGGGTGTGAGCGGGGCCGCGACGACTGGGACGGTCACCTTCTCCGATAGCGGGACGGTGCTGGGAACGGCGACGGTGAACGGCAGTACTGCTGTATTCGGGATTTCGACGCTGGTGGCGGGAAGCCACCTGATCGTGGCGACCTACTCGGGTGACGCGACGAACCAGGGCGCTATCTCCGCGGCGCTGCCACAAGGCGTGAATACGGCGGGCACCACGGTGGCGCTGGTATCGAGCGTGAACCCGTCGGTCACGGGAAGTCCTGTGAAGTTTACGGCGACGGTGGTGAGCCTGGGTAAGACTCCGACGGGAACGGTCGCGTTCCTGGACGGATCGACGATCATCGGAACGGGCCAGGTCTCGGGCGGGGTTGCGACCTTTACAACCAGCAGTCTGTCGCCGGGACAGCATGTGATCACGGCAAGGTATGGCGGCGATGCGGGCACCCAGGTGAGTTCCTCGGGCGTATTGCTGCAGGTGACCCAGATGCAGACGCACACAACGCTGGTGTCGAGCGTGAACCCGGCGTTGACCGTGCAGAGCATCCAGTTGACGGCGACCGTGACCAACGGAGCAAATGCAACCGGGGTAGTTACGTTTATGGATGGCGGAACGTCGCTGGGCAGCGTGGTGCTGGGCAGCAACGGGGTGGCCGTGCTGACCTTGCCGTCGCTGGCTGCGGGAGGTCACGCGCTGGTGGCGACGTACGGCGGCGACAGCGACAATCTGCCCTCGAGCACGGCGGTGTTGACGGAGACGGTGCAGCTTCGACCGTCGGTGACGACGATGACCGTATCGTCGAACACGTATCTGTCAGGTCAGCAGGTGACGTTGGTTGGTGTCGTCCAGACGAATGGGCCAGTCGCGCCAACGGGCACGGTGACGTTTACGAGCGGCGGGAATCTGCTGGGCTCGGCTCCGGTATCTGCCGCGGGTGCCGCGACGTTCACGATCTTTCCGCTGGCGAACTCTTACGCGATCGTGGCGACTTACTCGGGCGATGCGGTGTACCTGGGATCCGCGGCAGCGGCCTACACGATTATATCCGGTCCGTCGACGACGTTCATCATGACGCCCAGCGCGACCACGATGTCGGTCGCAAGCGGAACGCATACCGTGGTCGATCTGACGCTGCTGTCGGTGAAGGGCTTTACCGATACGCTTGCGCTTGGCTGCCTGGAACTTCCGGTGGATTCGACCTGCACCTTCTCCTCCGATAAGACGCTGCTGGCGGCTAATGGGACGAACGTCATCCATCTGACGATCGATACGGGCAATCCGCTGGGCGCTGGAGGTGTGGCGAAGCTGCGGGATGCGGAGCATACGAGGCGCTCCATCGGGCCGCTGATGGCAGGTGGCTTGCTGCCTGGAATGATTCTGCTTGGGGTGGTGCTGACACGGCTGCGGCGAAGGGGAAGACTTCCAGGGATGCTCTCTCTGGTGTTGCTGCTTGGGCTTGGCCTTGGGCTGGTGGGTTGCGCCAACAAACTGGTGCAGAACTCCACTCCTGCTGGAACGTACACGGTGCGCGTGATTGCGTCGGGTGCGGGAACGGGCGCCAGCCAGGTATCGGACATCTCGTTGACGGTGACCAAGTGAAGGGGCTTCTGAGTTCAACCCTGGTGGCTTTGATCGCGGTTGCGGGGGCCGGGCGGGCGGGCGCGCAGGCGGCCCCGACGGCTACGGGGCCGGGGACGTCGATCCGGATCGGTGGCGGTGTGTCGGGATTCGAGGCGGACTATGGGAAGCGGACGCTTGGGGGCGCTGTGGCCTGGGCCGATGTCAACCCGATCTGGAGGGTTGGCGTGGAGGGCGAGGCGCGCTGGCTAAGGCTGCATGAGGATGAGCAGACCAGTGAGTCGACTTACCTGGTTGGTCCGCGAGTCTCCATCCTGTCCGGGAGGGTTGAGCCTTATGTGAAGGGGATGGTTGGTGCGGGACTCTTCTCCTTCCCCTTCGGCTATGGACATGGTGGCTACTTCGTGGTCGCTGGAGGCGCGGGTGTGGACCTTCACATGGGGGATCGCTGGAGGGTTCGGGCGCTTGATGTGGAGTATCAGCGATGGCCGCAGTTCTCCTTCGGCGCGTTGTCGCCTTATGGGGTTTCTGCCGGGATCAGCTACACGATCGTGCATGGAGGAACCAAACTTGGCCGGTAAACGATTGACGTTTGTCTGGGTTGAGGTGGTTGAGGTCCAGGCGGCTGGTGATTCCCGTGCGAGGACGTGCAGGTTCGTGATTCACTCGGGAATGCGTCCTTCGCCGGAGGAAACGTCGAAGCGTCGTATCTTTCGCCTGGTCTGCGAGCTGCCAAAACAGCGGCGCGGAACGCATGTTCGAGCCATGCGGCTGGCCGCCAAGAGGCATCCTCACGGCAGGTGATGTTCAGCCTATGCGGGTGAGCGTTTGGAGACGATGGCCTTGGGTGTGAAGGTCAGGTTGTCGACGAACGGGTAGGACGGAATGCGGTACTTGTTGGCAGGAAGATGGAGGATGTCCTGGTTGATGGATCCATCGGAGAGTGCCATGAGGCTGGGATTCGCGATGGGCGCTAACTCGGGTGAGAGATAGCCGGATTTGACGACGATGATCTTGAATGACTTCGGGTCGAGGTTGAGGCGTTTGAAGTCTGCGATGTCGTGGTAGGGACGACGTTTGGCGCAGAGGACGAGGGTGATGCCTTCGATCTGGACTACGGTTTCGCGTTCCGCGGGGTCTTTGGTTTCGAAGAGGAAGATGACCTTCGCGTTGGCGTGGACGGGTCTGCTGCCAAGCGGATCGAGGGTTGCTCCGATCGAGAGGGGCAGGGTTTTGCCGACTCCGGCGGAGTAGCATTGGTCGGCCGCGGGCTTGTCGGTGATGCCGGCGAAGACTACGTTCCGAGCCTTGAGGCGGAGAAGTTCTTCGAGGACCTCGGCGCGATCGCTGGTGCCTCCGCCGGTGGGGTTGTCGCCGGAGTCGGCGAGGATGGCGGGCTGGGTGGGGGCCTTCATGGCGCGCTCGATGCACTGGTCGATGGTTCCGACTTCGGTGCCGAACTGGAAGTCCTTGCGCGCGTCCCAGTACTGCTGGGCGAGGGTGGTGGAGATGCGCTTCTGGGTCGCTGGTGCGGTTCCGGTGACGACGGCGGAGGCGCTGGAGCGGGGCTCGTCGGCCCAGACGTAGCCGACCAGGAGGGAGACATCGAGGACACCGGGTTCGGCGTTGAGCCTGGGGAGTTGCGACCAGAGGCGTTCGCCGGGTTGCCAGGTCGTGCTCGAGCGCTCGCCGGGCATGAGGACCGGAATTGGGGACCAGACCAGTGTGGGGCGGATGTGCTCCTTCAGGCACTTCAGGAGCATGTTGCAGGAGCGCTGCATGGTGGCTTCCTGGTCGATGTGCGGCGCGGTGCGGAAGGCCGAGAAGATGTCGATGTTATCGATCACGCGCTGGCTGACGTTGCCGTGGAGATCGTAGCTGGCGGCCATGAGGCAGTTGGGTCCGACGACGGAGCGGGCGGATTCCATCCAATCGCCTTCGGCGTCCTGCATTCCCTCGACGAACATGGCTCCGTGCATGGGGAGGAAGAGGCCGTCCAACGGGCCCGAGGGGAGGAGCGACTTCAAGCCGGCCAGGAACTGGGCTTTGATCGCTTCGTAGGTGGCTCGTTCGATGGGGCCGCCGGGGACTGCGGTCGCTACGACAGTCGGGAGGAAGGAGACGGGGTACTGCTTGAGGAAGGCGAAGCGCTTGGAGTCGGTCAGGGCGGGGCCGGTGAAGATGGTGAAGTCGGCCATGCGGGCGCGGATGCGGCTATAGGTGCTCGACTCGATGCCGATGCCGCCGAAGGCGATGCGGGGCGGGGCGGCGGCGGAGAGGAATGGGGCGGTCGCGGCGGAGAGGGTGGCGGCGGATGCGGTCTTGAGGAAGGTGCGTCTGGTGCTTGGGTGCATGATCTCTCTTATGCAGTCGGCGAGTTGGGCGAAAGCATCGGCGTACAAGGACTGATGAACAAAGATGAATAACGATGAAGACAGCGGCAAGACTGGCTTGAGACAAATGGCCGCTGCAAGGCCTGGGTGTTTTCAGGTCCTGCAGCGGCCCTTGGGTTAGAACTTGAAGCGGACGGCGAACTGCAGGATGCGGGGGTTGTAGGCGTTGTTGGTGGCGGAGATGATGCCGAAGGCGGCGTTTCCGAGGCTGGCGTTGGGGAAGGCGAACTGCGCGGTGTTCATGACGTTGAAGGCTTCTGTCCGGAACTCCATCTTGACGCGCTCGACGATGGGGATGGTTTTGAAGAGGGAGAGATCGACGCGTTCGAGACCAGGTCCGGAGATTTGGTTGCGGCGCTCGTTGCCGACTGTTCCGAGGGTCTGGCCGACGTATGAGGAGGTGTTGAACCACTTGCCGACGGTCTTGGTGGAGAGGTTGCCGTTGGCGATCTGGTTGGGCCGCTCGGTGTTCGAGGTTCCGGGACGGGTTCCGCTGCGGTTGGAGGAGTTGGTCACGGAGAAGGGAAGGCCGGTGTTGAGGACGACGAGTCCGTTGACCTGCCAGCCCTTGGCGAGGATTCCACGGAATCCGTTGAGACCGCTTCCGAAGGGAAGGGTGTAGTTGAATGCGCCGGTTCCACGGTGGCGCACATCGAGGTTGGCGTTGCCGTACTCGAGCTGCGAGACGAGGGACGGAACCGAGCCGAAGCCATTGCCGCCGTTGTTGCTGATGCTTTCGCTGTCGTCCAGGTTATGGGCGAAGGTGTAGGTGACCTGGAAGTCGAGACCCTTGCTGATACGCCGCTTGAGCACGGCCTGCAGGGCGTTGTAGGAGGAGAGTCCCTTGCTGGTGAAGTAGGGGACCTGGGTGACGCCCGGGGACGTTCCGTGGAAGGGGCGGAGCGTGTTGTAGTCGATCACGGGGGTCGTTGCTGGAGGAATGATAAGGAAAGACCGGGGGTCGGGTGTGGCTGCGTTGACGTCCGGGAGGTAGTAGGCGAGGCGGCGTCCAAGCTCTCCGACGTACGATAGGGTGGCGACGTTGCCTGCGAACTCGCGCTCGGCGGTGAGGTTGAACTGCTCGATATAGGTGGACTTGAAGTGAGGGTCGACGGCTGCGGCGACGGCTCCGGTGGGGTTGGTAGCGGAGTTGGGGACGGGAACGGGAAGACCCTGCCCGAATTTGGTGTAGTTCGGATCGCAGGGGAGGGTGGAGCTGCATGGCCCGATGGTGGCGTTGAAGGGCTGGTTGACGAGGGCGGATCCTGAGGTGAGATTCTCGGGCGCGAAGCTGAGGCCAAAGCCGCCGCGGATGACAGTGCGGGGTTTGGGGGTGAAGGCGAAGCCGACGCGGGGGGCGAGGTTGCTGTAGTCGGTGCGGATGTTTCCGTGAGCGTCGACTCCTGGGGTTCCGGCGACGACGATCTTGCCGATGTCGGTGTCGAAGTTGGAGAGGACGTTCTTGGTATCGACGTAGGGGGTGTAGAGGTCGTAGCGGATGCCCATGTTGAGGGTCAGGTTCTGGGCGACGCGCCAGTCATCCTGCACATAGAAATGAGGCTCCCAGGTGCGGTTGTGGGGCTGGTAGAGGATGTCTGTGCGGCTAAGGCTGGTGTAGGCGCCGGTGAGGAGGGTGGCGAAGTTGAGGATGGTCCAGGATCCGGACGCGGAATCGGTCTGGGTGGTGGTGTCCTGACGCCGGATGACTCCGGCGCCGAATTTGATGGTCTGCTTTCCGTGGGTCCAGGAGAGGGCGCCGTCGTACTGCCAGGTGTTCTCGAGGTAGACGATGGGCGGGTGGGCTCCGAGGGTGGCGCCCTGGGTGATGGTGACGGGGGAGAGCTCGTTGGTGCGCGGGCTGAAGTTGAGGTTGGACTGTCCGAAGGCGGTGTTGGGCGCGGATCCGAATTGAAGGGGATTCTGGAAGTTGTTGAGGAAGGTGTAGCCGGCCTTGAGCTCAAGCAGGACGTTGGGCGTGAAGGTGTGGATGTAATTGAACTGGACCTGGTGGGCGAGGCTCTTGGCAGGACCGGCGTAGCTTCCGAGGTTGCCGCCCGGGGAGACTTTGAGGCCGCCCACGGTGACGTCGGGGAAGAGCGCTCCGACGTTGGTGAGGACGCGATTGAAGGTGTAGCGGATGAAGCCGAAGTCGGTGGAGCTGAAGCGGTGATCGACGCGTCCGTCGGCGGTGTGGCCGATCTGGGTGTTGACGGGGGCGGCGGTGAAGTTGTTGGAGAGCCCGGAGCTGGTGGGCTGGGGGAAGAGATTGAAGTAGGCGAGGCCGGCCTTGTCGGAGGGGGTGACGATGGTGTTGATGGCCGGGTTGTCGGTGAAGTTGCCGACGTTGGCGCGCTCGAAGGCGGTGGGGACGGTGGTGGAGGTTGGGTTGAGGCCGCGGGCGAGGCGGAAGGCTTCATAGTCGCCGAAGAAGAAGGTGCGGTCCTTGAAGATGGGTCCGCCGATGCTTCCGCCGTACTGGTTTTGACGCCAGCGGGGCTTGGGGATGTTGGCGCCGAACTTGAAGGGGCTGGCGTTGAGGACGTCATTGCGGAAGAACTCGTAGGCGGTGCCGTGGATCTGGTTGGTTCCGGACTTGGTGATGACGTTGATGATGGCGCCGGCGGAACGGCCGGATTCGGCGCTGAAGGAGTTGGTCAGGACGTTGACTTCCTGGATGGCGTCGACGGAGGGGCGGACGCCGATGGAGCCGATGACGCGCTCGTTGTTGTCCATGCCGTCGATGAGCTGGTTGTTGATGACGTCGGACTGGCCGTTGACGGAGACGGAGGAGGTGAGGCGGCGGTCGTCGGGGCGGTTGCCGCTGGCGAGACCGTTGTTGAGACCCTCGGTGGCTCCGGCGGTGATCTGGACGAGGTTGTAGAAGTTGCGGCCGTTGAGGGGAAGCTCCTGGGTGGCCTGCTCGGTTACGGTGCTGGTGAGCATGGAGGTGTCGGACTGGAGGGCAGGTGGGGCAGCCTCGACGTTGACGACCTGGCTCTCGGAGCCGACGGTGAGATGCGCGTCTTCGCGGGCGCGGTCGCCGGCGGAGAGGGAGAAGGACTCGATCGTGGCGGTCTTGAAGCCCTTGCTGGTGATGGTCAGGGAGTAGCGGCTGGGTTTGAGGAGGGTGAAGGTGTACTGGCCGGCGTCGTTGGAGGTGGCAGTGAACTTCTCGCCGGTGTCGACGTTGGTGAGGACTGCCGTGACTCCCGGGACGACGGCTCCGGAGGAGTCGGTGGCGGTTCCGAGGACGTCGGCGGTTGTGTTCTGGGCGCGGAGAGTGACGGGCGCGAGCGAGATCAGGCAGAGGAGAAGCGGAAGCGCGAAGCGGCTGGTTCCGTGTCGCCTGCCGGCGGGCGGCTGGGATGAGTGGATGGTCATTTTGGTCTCCTTAAGACGGGATGGTGAAGGACGGTTGAAGGCGCTCATCTGGATGAGAACGGTGAGTCTGAATGGATTGGTCTCGGTTCGTTGTTTGAGGCTGACCGTTAATTGAATTGCGAGACATCCATGCCCAGGGAAAAAGTTTCGGGGTGTTGGAGGAGCTGGTCCCAGGTGACCTCGGCTCCGGTGTTAGCCGCCTGGCGTCCGAGCATGCAGCTGCGTGCGCTCTCGACTCCGGCGGCGATCTGGTTGTGGAAGCTTCCCGAGGTGATGCTCTCGATGAAGCCGCGATCCTTCATGG
>JAMFSC010000163.1 GCA_026225095.1 bacterium | reverse complement strand
TGTGGCGGAGGAGGTTGGGCTGATCCGCCAGGACGGGGAAGAAGAGGATTCCGAGGCCGCTGGTTCCGGCCAGGACGAGGGCCAGGAAGATGGCGACGGCGACGACGCGCGCGAAGAAGAGGCGGCGACTCTCGATGGGGAGGACGGAGAGGACGAAGACGTCGAGGAGATCGGGAAAGAGCAGGTCCCACTGGTAGACCGTCGCTGCTCCCATGAGCACGAAGGAGTAGGCGACGTAGAAGTAGTGGTCGGCGACCTGCGGCCAGAACGGGCGGGGGTGCGGGTTGGGCGGGAAGGCATGGTACGCGGGGATGAGAAAGAGCGCGACCATGAGGCCGGGAAGGGCGGCGGCGTAGCTGATCTGCATGACGCGCTTGGTCTCGTCGTCGGAGCTGAGCAGTTCGTGGTGGACGAAGCGGTAGAGCAGGTGGCGGATGAGGATCTCCATCTGGCCCTGCAGGCGCGGCTTCCGATAGGTCTCGGCCTGGACCCAGAGGGAGTGGACGTGGTGTTTGGGCGAGGCGAAGACTCCGGGGCGGTCAGCCATGGGTCACCGCCATGGTGCGAACCAGGTCGCGGGCGACGGCCTGCGTATCCTGCTGCTGGACAAGCTGGGCGAAGACGCTCTCGAGGTTGGCAAGCTGGAGCGTGGTCTTGAGCTCTGCGGGTGGGGCGTCGGCGAGGATTTTACCCTTGGCGATGACGATAACGCGGTGACAGACGACCTCGACCACCTCCAGCACATGCGAGATGTAGAGGATGGCCTTGCCCTCGGCGGCGAGCTGCTGGATGAGGTCTTTGAAGAGGCGGGCGGAGACGACGTCAAGGCCGGAGAGGGGCTCGTCGAAGACCAGGAGCCGGGGATCGTGGATGAGCGCTGCGGCGATCAGGACGCGTTGCTTCATCCCCTTGGAATAAAGCGTGATGGGCGAGTGCCGCCAGGATTCGAGGCCGAGCAGGGCCAGCAGTCGGTTGGCCTTTAGGTCGATCAGGGGCTCTGGGAGGTTGCGGAGGCGGCCGACGAGTTGGAGGTACTCGAGCCCCGAGAGGTGGGTGTAGACGTGGGCCTCTTCGGGGACATATCCGAAGGCGGCGCGGTAGGCGGTGAGGTTGTCGCGGATGCTGTGGCCCTCGAAGAGTACCCGTCCTTCGCCGGGCTCGAGCAGGCCGGTGACGATCTTGACGGTGGTGGACTTGCCGGAGCCGTTGGGTCCGACGTAGCCAACGATCTCGCCGGCTCCGACGCGGAAGCTGACGTGGTCGATAGCAGGGATGCCGCGGTAGGTCTTGGTGAGGGATTGGACTTCAAGCATAGGGAAACCTCGCTGCACCCTATGTAGCATTCAGGATAGAGGCTAGTCAAGTAGCCTGCTACATAGGTATACTCGCGGCCATGGCAGAGGGAGTAAAACTCTCGCACACGGCGGCGATGATCCTGCAGGCGGTCAACGCAGGGTACGTCTATGGTTTCAGCGTGATGGAGATGACGGGGCTGCCCAGTGGGACGGTTTATCCGGCGATGCGGCGGCTGGAGCGGGATGAGCTGATCCTCTCGCACTGGGAGGATCAGAAGATCGCGGACGCCGAACAGAGGCCTCCCCGCAAGTACTACAAGCTGACGCGGGCGGGAAAGACGACGCTTGAGGCCTCGCACAAGCGCTATCCGCTGCTGGTCAAGCTGATTCCGATCGAAGAGCCGATGCATGAGAAGGAGCGGGTATGATGGGGCTGCCGTCGGCCCTGATGCACGGCCTGTGGTTGGGCCTGCTGCGGGCGGTCGCGCTACTGGTTCCGGCGTGGCGGCGGACGGACTGGCTGCGGGAGTGGCGGGCCGAGTTGTGGCATGTCCGACGGGAGTGTGCCCAAAAGTGTATCCAGAGCGGTCGTGCCCGCTGGCGAGTGGAGTGGGAGGTCGCGGCATTCAGCCTGGGGTCGATTCAGGATGCGCGTTTTCTGCGCCAGACACGTTCGTTCCGGACGATCCGGCGGATCCCGCTGGCCACGACGATGGGCTCGGCTTCGCAGTGCGTCCTTTTCCTGAGTGGAGTTCTTGTGCTTAGCGGATCGCTCGCCCTCCTTCTGCCGGGGGTGCGGGCTCAGATGTTCCGCATTCACTACCGGCAGGCGAACCGTCTGGTCATGATTCAAGACGCGCAGTACGCGGGCGACTCGCAGGCCACGATCGCCGGGGAACAGTTCGTCGCGTGGTCCAGGCGGCGGCAGGACGTCTTCGAGGAGTTCGCCTTCTACCAGATGCGGCATGAAACGGTGCGCGAAGCCGGGGAGACGCTCGCGAGCCGGCGCCCGCCTCTCGCCGTCGCTCATGCGAGCGCCAATCTTCTGGAACTCCTTGGCATTCCGGTACGGTTTTCCCCGCGGGCCAACGGCGCCATCGCCGGTCTTCCGCAGGTCATCCTCAGCGACGACGCATGGCGACGAAAGTTTGGGAGCGACGCGCATCTGCTCGGCAGCGTGGTTTGGGCGGGGCAGCGGCAGGCGGTGGTGGCGGGGGTGCTGCCGCCGGAGTCGTGGCGGCTTCCGGGGGCGGTGGATGCGTGGCTCTTGCTGCCGGAGGGTGAGCTTCGGACCGCAGGGGAGGGCTTCCTGGTGGGACGGGTGAAGCATCTCGGGGATGTGGCCGGCTGGGGTGAGCGCTGGCGGCTTTCGGCGCGCAAGGCGGATGGTACCGATGCCGATCTGCTGTGCATCTCACTCGCCGAACGGGCGCGCACGCCGTGGAGCCTCTTTCTCTTCTCCGTGCTGATGGCCTGCCTGGCACTGCCGGCGACGACCTCGCTGCCGCTGGGCGAGTACCCACAGGCCTCGAACCGGCTCTCCTGGTCGACGCGGCTGAGGCGCTGGAGCTTCCTTGCCAGCAAGCTCGTACTCCTGCTGCCGATCGTCTACTTTGTCTCGATCGATCTGGCCTATCTGGAAGGGGTTGGAAGGCGTGACGCGCTCTCCGCGCAGACGATCCAGCTTGCGGCGTCGTTCGCGCTCTGCCTGTTTGGTCTGCGCTGGGTGCTCCGCGACCAGAGGCAGCGGTGCCCGGTATGCCTGGGAAAGCTGACGCATCCGGCGCGTGTCGGCCAGACCTCTCGCACCTTCCTCGACTGGAATGGGACGGAGCTGATCTGCGTTGGAGGCCACGGGCTTCTGCATATCCCGGAGATGCCGACGAGCTGGTTCAGTACGCAGCGCTGGCTCTACCTCGACCCGTCGTGGGAGGTGCTGTTTCTGGAAGAGGAGCTGGTTTCGGCTGGATAGTGCGGCTTCCATTGAACTTCCCTGTGTCCTCCCAGGGTCGCCAAGAGGATTCATACAGACCAACGGGAGGACCACGCGAAGCTTCCACGCGTCACGAAGTGACCGCCCCACGCGGAGTGGGCCCGTCCGGCAGGACAAGCTTTATTCGTACTTCAGCGTTTCGACCGGATCGAGCCGTGCGGCGCGATTGGCTGGAATCGTCCCGAAGATGATGCCGACCAGCACGGAGGTCACCAAGGCGATGACGGCGGCCCAGTAGTTCACTGGAATCTTAACCGGAGTCAGGTAGGCGGCGGTGATCGGAATGGCCAACCCGATCACGGTGCCGATCACCCCTCCCGAAAGCGACAAGAAGACTGCCTCGGTGAGGAACTGGAGGCGGATCTCGCGCCGCGTCGCGCCCAGTGCCTTGCGGATACCGATCTCTCGGATGCGCGCCTGAATATTGGCGAGCATGGAGTTCATGATGCCTACCCCCGAAACGATCAGGGTGATGGCCGCGGCCAGCGTAAGGACGATGGTCAGCATATCGGCGATCTTTGCCATACTGACCAGTAGCTCAGTGAGTGTGACGGCATTGTAAACGGAACTTGCGCGATGGCGGGATCGGATGATCTCAAGGATCCGGCGCGCTGCGGAGGGCACCATCGCTGCATCGCTCATTGTGAAGAAGATCTCTTTTACCGTATTCGTGCCGGTGAAGTAGCGAGCGACGGGATAAGGAACCAGAAGGGTCTGCTCGCTGATCTCGGAGATCCCATAGGTGTTGAAGCTCTCTTCGAAGACCCCAATGATGGTGAACGGAATACCTTTTACGCTGATTGTTTGACCCACTGCCGCACTGGAACCCCCGTACAGCGTGACGGCGAGCGGCTTGACCATCACAGCCACCTTCTGGTGCCCCAGCGTATCTTCGTCGTCGAAGAAGCGTCCGGCGAGTACCCGGAGATTGCGGACCACGCGGTACTGGGGCGAAACGCCGAGCAGCATCGTCTCCTTGGTGAGCCCACCGCCGATGCTGATGTTCTCGTGAAATTCAAGCATGGGGGAGGAGGCGATGACTCCAGGAACCTGCTCCACCACGGCGTCCAGATCGTCGTGGGTCATGAAGTCCGGGGTGGATGTGTTGTCCGGGCCTACCGTTACCCCGCCCCCATATTGGAGTTCAACCTTGTTTGGACCCATGCTGGTCAGCTGGTCCATTGCGTATTGCTTCCCTGTCAGGCCAAGGGTCGCCACAAGGATGATGGAGGCCGACCCGATGATCATGCCCAGCATGGTCAGCAGGAAACGCACCTTGCTGGCGCGGAAGCTATCCACGGCGAGGCGGAAGACCTCGGAAAAATCCATGGTGGTGCGGGCGCTGGCCAGGGTGCGGTCAAAGCTGGTGATGCGGCGCGACTCCGCGATCACTTCGGCCCGCTCCTGCGCAGAGACCGTAGAGGGAGCTGAAATGGGGGCGGGTTTTGCTGGAATCGTGGTCGCCATGATCTCCGGAGCGGGACGCTTACACCGTATTACACCCGTTTAGACGCTGTTGTGCACGGCGGCGATGCGCGAATTGTCTCGCCGGAGGTTCAGGATTGGGATTCTGGCTTCGGAATTCGGCCTCGTGTCCCCATCCCGCAGGCTTAATTCGGCTTCGAACTTCTACCGGGTACGTCGTACAATTTTAGGAGCAGGCGTCAGATCGTGCCCGCGAGCGGAAGAGTGGCCGAGTGGTTGATGGCTCCAGTCTTGAAAACTGGCGTACCCGGAAGGGTATCGGGGGTTCGAATCCCTCCTCTTCCGCCACATGGATTTCCTTTTACATCATTCGAAAGCGCTCGCGCATGAGACGCTGAAATCGCGGCCGCCAGATCAATTCATAGGCCAGGTCCTTGCCGGGAAACATGGCGAGCGCTGCGGTCTTGGCATCGGCGACCATCTGCGAGGCCTCGTCCACCGTCAGCGAGCCATCCTGCGCGATGGTCTGCATGACCATGCTCATCATCATCTGCATCCGGCGCAGAAGCCTGGCCTCCTGCTCGCGCTCTTCGACGCTGGGGGTCTTGCTGGCGTCGGAGCTCTGATTTTCCGGAGGTGGTTCCGGATGCTGCTGGGTCTCGTCCACGTTCATCGCACACTCCCACGTCTGATTTGAGAGACGATCTACCGAAAAACAGGGGTTATGGCTGCAAATCTGTTGCCGGCGGGAGAAGACCGCCGCGGATGGAACCGTCGCGGCCCAGCAGGAAGCTCGTCAGCCCGAACATATCCGTTCGGTAGAGTTTAACCCCTAGTTTCGTCATGCGCTCGATGACCTCGCCGCGGGGGTGCCCGAAGGTATTCCCCCGGCCGACCGAGATGACGGCCTCGCGCGGCGCGAAGGCGGCGAGGAACTGCTCTCCGGAGCTGGTGGCGCTGCCGTGGTGGCCCACCTTCAGCAGGGTGACGGGTCGGATGCGCTGCCGTCGCAGCATCGCTTCCTCGACGTGCGCCTCGGCATCGCCCTCCAGCAAAACGGAGGCGCGGCCGAACTGGAGATGCAGCACGAGGGAGTCGTCGTTTCCCGGCGCTCCTGGGTTCGCGTAGCCTATCTCCGGTGCGAGTGTAAGGACGTCGACCCCGTTCCACGCCACCGCATCGCCCGCATGCAGGTGGCGCACGTGGATGCCGAGCCGGGCGGCCTGTTGCAGCATGGCGGCATAGGGCTTCGAATCAACGTCGATCCCAACCCACAACTCCCGGGGGCGAAATGCCTCGAGGATCGCCGGCATTCCGCCCATGTGGTCGCTGTGTTCATGCGTCAGCGCGACGACATCGAGCCGGCGAAAGCGACGCGACCACAGGTAGGGCGAGACGACCACCTCGCCGATGTCGAACCCTCCTGAGCCTGAGCCCAGGCCGTTGGGCTGTCCGGGGCCTCCGGTTGGCCCACCCGCGTCGACCAGCATCGCCGCGCCGGTCGGTGAGACGACCAGGAGCGAATCGCCCTGGCCTACGTCGATGGCGGTTACCTCCAGCGAACCCGTCGTGGTCAACGGCGGCTCCGGCCACAGGATCATCGCCGCCGTCAGCGGGAGCATTGCAACTACCGCCCAGCCCCACATCCCACCCCTGCGCCGTGCCGCCCAGCAGCAGAAGCCGAGCGCCGCAATCGCGATCAGGCAAACCCATCCGGCGGGCGCGGGGACGCGGAGATCGGCCAGACGCAGGCGTGACAGATGGCCGATCGCGCGCGTCAGCGTATGCAGCAGCAAGGCGGTGACGGCTCCCGGCAGAGCCGCTGCCCATGCGCTCACGAGCGAGGCGACGAAGGTTGCGATCGCGAGCGGAACCAGCACGACGATCACCGGGATCGTCAACAGGTTCGCCGGCAGCGCGAGCAGGACAGCGCGATGGAAGTAGACGCTCATCGGCAGGGCCATCACCATCTCGGTGACCACGCCGATGAGGCAAAGCTCGAGCGCCCAGAAGCTCCAGCGGACGACGGTCGAGGCCAGATTCGCTGTCGCCTGATGGATCGCCCGCGTAAGCCAGGCTCCCAGCCGACCGCCGATCCGCACCGCGAAGAGCAGCCCGATCGCCTCATCGAGCATCCGCAGCATGACGCGGAACTGTGCGAACCGTGGTTCCAGCGAGACATCCTTCCAGAGGTCGTCGATCCCGTGCGTGGCACGCGCATAACGCAGGAAGCTCCTCTCGCCCAGAGGCATCGCAATGCCGGCGATGGAGACGATGGCGAGGAACGTCATCTGAAAGCCTGCCTCGAAGAGGCTCGACGGCGACCAGGCCAGCACCGCAAAGACGGCCACACCAAGCGCGTTCAGCGTGTTGCGATGCCGATCGAGCAGACGCGCCACCAGGAAGATCGAGGTCATCCAGAGGGCTCGCTGGACCGGAATCCCGAAGCCGGTCAGCGCCGCGTAGGCCGTGGTGATCGCAATGGTCGTGAACGTCGCGGCCCATGGCGGCAGGCGCAGGAGCCGGGCCGCTCCGAACAGGCCCAGCGCGATCAGCCCGATGTGCATTCCCGAGACGACGAACAGGTGGAAGGAGCCTGTGCGCTCAAAACCCAGGCGCAGCGCATGGCTCAGCCCGGCACGGTCGCCGAAGAGCATCGCATTGATCATCCCGGCATCGCCCGCCGTGAGCCGCAGCAGCGGGGGCAGGCGTCGGTTGATGGGCGCCCGTGTGTGGGCAGACATGCGTCCTGCCGCCCACGACTGCGCGGCGTACAGGGTGCACCGAAGACCTTCGCGCGAGGGCAGAACCCGCCGTGAGGCTTGCTTCGTGAGGATGGGCAGACGCTTTGGCTGTGCCGTGGCGCGAACGCCGATCCCCTGGTCCAGCAGGTAGTCCGCGTACTGCCATGCGCCCGGATCGCGGAATCGGTCCGGAACCTTCAGGCGCATCGGCACCTCGATGATGTCGCCGCATCGCAGGGTGGGCGCGGTCGTCGCGGGGTCGGCGAGCAGCGTTGCGCGAACGCCGCCCGATACCGGAACCATCCGGCTGACGTCTGGTGTCACTTCTTCAATGGCATCGAGCGCAAGGTCGAACGAGACGGGCGATGGCCGTTCCGCGTCTGCGGATTCTCCACGCTCAACATCCGGTTCCAGCCCCGAACCACCTGGTTCGGGTGCAAGGACCCTGACCCGCACCACGCGCCCGCGAACCGTCCGGCTCAGACCATCGGCAAATCCACGTAGTTCGGTTTGAGGTGGGGTGGATGGTTGAATCTCGGCGCAGACAACTCCGATCGCCAACCACAGACCAGCCAGCGGAACCAGCCGGACCCACGGCGTCGGAGCCCTGAGCGCAAACACCGCCCCAGCCACCAGCATCAGGACCCCCGGAAGCCAGAGCACAGCAGGCCGCCAGCCGAGTTGCGATGAGGCGAAGATCCCAAGCGCAAACCACAGGGCTGCCCAAAGCATCGGAGCCCGCCGAAAGTTCAACGAATCGGACACGTCCGCCGTCCCTGGCCGCCTCCACAGCAGAGGGTCGGGAACAGGCACAGGCCTGCGTTGAGCGAAGATTCCAAAGGCCTGAAGCAGACGCCGCATCGGTGCATCCATCCGCCGACCGGCCTCTAGCAGCGCAGCACGACTACGGTCTCGAGATGGAACGTCTGGGGAAACATGTCCAGCAGACGCAACTCGGCGAGCCGGTAGCCGGAGTCTACCAGCATCTTCAGATCGCGCGCCAAGGTGACGGGATCGCAGGAGACATAGACCATCTCCGGCACCGCCAGGCGCGCCAGCAGCTCGCAGACGTCCTGCCCAAGACCGGCACGGGGCGGGTCCATCACGATGAGCTCCGGCCGCTCCCGCTGCAAAATCTCCCGACGCAGAAAGCCCACGGTCTCCGCCTTCACCGCATGGAGGCTGGGATGCTTTCGCGCGGTCTGCGCCAGATCCTCAGCCGCGGGCGAGCCGGATTCGACCGCGACCACCCGCTCGAAGCTCTCCGTCAGCACCCTCGAGAAGAGCCCGACCCCGGCATAGAGATCCCACGCCAGCCCGCTGCGACGACCCGCCGTCACCAGCCCAACCAGCTCGGCGATCATCGACCGGTTGACCTGGAAGAAGCCGCCTCGCGAGACCCAGAAGCTCCGTCCCACCACCGGATAGACCAGTCCGCCCGTACCCCACGCAGCCCGCTCCTTCGCGCCAAACCCGGCTGTCACTGCAAGCACGCCCGCTCCTGAAAGCTCCGGCACCAGCACGGCGAGCGCCTCGCAAAACTCAGCAAAGCCTTCGATTCGTCGGTCCCGCGTGAAGACGGTCATCTGCAGGGCGCGTTCGTCGCCGGAGGCATGAAGCTCAATCTCCGCGATCGAGGGCAACCAGCGTTTCATCGCAGCCGTTCCAGACGTGGTGAGCGCTGCCGCCGTCCGCAGCAGAAGCGGAGCCGAGATCGGGCACTCGACAATCGGCAGAAAATCCCGACTGCCCCGCCGGTTGTAGCCAAAGCGAAGCTCCCCGTCGACCGCCTCCACCCGCAGCCGGATGCGATTGCGATACTCCCAGGGGGCGCTCGCGTGCTGCTCGACGGCTGGAACTCCGGCCAACCCCGCCGCCTCCAGCAGCCCAACCAGGATCTCCCGCTTGATCTCCAACTGCGCAGCATACGCAGCGTGCTGATAGTCGCAACCCCCGCAGACTCCAAAGTGACGGCAGCGAGCTTGAACGCGAGCCGCCGAAGCCTCCAGCACCTCGACCAGCCCGTCCGTCGTCGCGTTCACCAGCTCGCCCGGAAGCACAAGACGCACCGGCTGCGTCACCGCCATCCCGTCCGCGACCCGCGCCGCGAAGGCTCCCCCGTACTCTGGTCTCTCGATCCGCAGCCTCATACGTGGCTCATGTAGAACAGGCTGAGGCGCGGCAGCCCATAGCTTTCGAACAGACGCTTCTGCAGAAACTGCTGCTGCACCTGCTTGATCTGGACTGCCTGCATCTTGCCCCGATAGGGCGCGAGCTCACGCGCAGCCTGTTCCCGCAGGCGCACCAACTCGTCCTCCGGAGCCCCCATCTGCAGCGCCCCGAAGATCTTCTCTTCAAGCACCGTCAACGTCCGATCCAGCTCTTCAAGCGACCCCGCCGAAGCCTCCAGCCCAGCCGCCAGATCGCGTAGACGCCCCGCGCACTCCACCCCCACCTCCGCCGCGATTCCCGGCAGCTTCGCGCCTTCGATCTGAGCTGCCACGGCCTCAAGATGTCTCTGCACCCGCGGCACCTCGAAGCCGCTCTCCGCCGCCTCGACGGCTCCCGGAGCAAGCGATCCAATCGCCGCCTCCTGGCTCTTCTCGACCGCCTCCATCACCGCCTGCGAGCACCACGCCAGCCCGTTCACCTTGCGAGCCCGGCCTCCCGCCCGTAACTTCTTCGCATCATGCCGGTCGAACGCATCATCGATCCCGCGCAGCACCGCCTCAAGCGGTAGCCCGCCCTCCCGCCAGGTCTCGATCAGCGCCCAATCCAGCGTCGACAGCATCAGCAGCGACCCCCTCCGTTGCTGAAAGCGCTGTTCAATCTCCGTGAAGTAGTTGAAGTAGTTCAACACGCCGCATCAGACTCCCACTCGTCGCATCGGCGTGCGGTCCCGGTGATTCCGGTCGCGATGCCGATCCATGTTCTTCTCGTAGACTAGCCGCAGCCCGTTCAGCGTCAGCATCTCGTCAACCTCCCCGATGCACTCCGAGCCGGGCGAGATCAGCTTCGCCAGCCCGCCCGTCGCCACCGTCTTCGTCTCCGGCCCGAGCTCCGCGATCATCCGCTTCAGGATCCCGTCCACCAGCCCGATGTATCCGTAGTAGAGCCCGATCTGAATATTGTCGACGGTACTCGTCCCGATCACCTTGGCCGGCCTTCGGATGTCGATTCGCGGCAGCCGCGCCGCCCGCGAAAACAGGGCATCGGCAGCAATCCCAAGCCCCGGAGCGATCGCCCCGCCCAGAAACTCGCCCTTCTTCGAGATCACGTCGAAGGTCGTCGCCGTCCCCATGTCCACCACGATCGTCGGTCCACCGAACCGCTCGAACGCCGCCACGCAGTTCACGATCCGGTCCGCCCCAACCTCCGAGGGATTGTCGGTCAGCACCGGAAGCCCGGTCTTCACGCCCGGTTCGATGAACAGCGGCTTCACATGAAAGAAGGTCTCAAACGCATTGCGCAGCATGGAATCGAGCGGCGGAACCACCGATGAGACGGCAATGCCGTTGACGTCTCCCAGGTCGTGGCCGCTCGCATGAAACAGGCTCCGCAGCGTGACCCCGATCTCGTCCGAGGTCTGCTCCAATGGCGTCGTCACCCGCCAGTGCGAAAGCAGCTCCGCCGGTTGCTCAGGCGTCGTCATCCGGTAGAGCCCCATCACCATGTTGGTGTTTCCCACATCGACTGCAAGCAGCATCAAGATATCCTTCCCCAACGACGGGAGCTTCCGCCTAGCGTGGCCGCACTCCGCCCGAAAGGACCGTGTGCGTCTTCCCGTCGTCGTCCAGCACGCGCAGGAAGCCGCGCTGGTCGAGTCCTGCCGTCACGCCAGTATAGCCGTCGCCCCCACCCACCCTCACCGACTTGCCCCGCACCCAGCTCGAAGCTGCCGCGAACCGCTCGAGCAGCCCCGCTCCCTCGCCGGTGTGGTCCGTATGGTCCCCAAAGCTCGGCGAGCCGGGAATCAGCTCCGCCTCCAGCCGGTCCAGCTCGACGTCGAGCGCAGCCAGCAGCGCCACCAGCAGACTCTCCCGCGGCCAGACCGTTCCCGTAGCCAGCCGCAGCGAGGTCGCCGTTTCGCGCAAATCCTCGGGAAACTCCGCATGACCGACGTTCAATCCAACCCCGATGATGGCGTACCGCAGCATCTCCACGGTCCCGCCCGTTCCGGCTGGACTGGAGGAGGTCTCGACCAGGATCCCGCCAAACTTCTTCCCCTCGATCAGCAGGTCGTTGGGCCAGCGAATATCCGGCCGCGCTCCCGTCACCTGGTAGACCGCCGTCTGCACCGCGAGCCCGGTAGCCAGCGAGATCCACATCGCCTCCACCGGACCAAGCCGAGGACGCGTCAGCGCACTCAGATACAGCCCATCTCCCGCCGCCGAGTGCCACGCGTGCCCACCCCGCCCACGCCCCGCCGTCTGCTCATCCGCAACCCAGACGCGTCCTTCGGGCTCTCCCGCCTGCGCCGCTTCGATAGCCAGCGTATTGGTCGAACCCGCCGAGACCAGATGCTGGACCCTCCCCTCGAACCGGGTCCCCCGAAGCCCCAGGGAGACCGCCTCCGCGTCCCAAACCTCAGAAGACATTCGCTGTCACTCGCATGCCCAGGTCGACCGCCGCCGCCGAATGCGTCAGCGCGCCCACCGAGACAAAGTCCACGCCCGTCTCCGCATAGCTCTTCACCGTCGCCAGGTTGATGCCTCCAGCCGCTTCAATCGTCACGCCCGGACGCTGCACCCGAATCTGCTTCACAGCCTTCTTCACCATCGCGGGAGTCATATCTTCGAGCAGGATCGCCTCCGCGCCGCCCTCCAACGCCTGCTCGAGCTCCACCTGGCTCCGCACCTCCACCTCGACGCGTTGCCCCGGCTTCCTGCCCGCAAGCGCATGCTCCAGGGCTTTGGGCAGTCCTCCACCCAGCGCGATGTGGTTTGCCTTGATGAAGATACCGTCCTGCAGGTCGAGCCGGTGGTTCACCCCCCCACCGCAGCAGACCGCGTATTTATCGAGCGCCCGCAGTCCCGGAATCGTCTTCCGGGTATCGACGACCTTCGCCCCGGTCCCTGCCAGCGCTTTCACGTAGTCATGGGTCACGGTCGCGATGCCGCACATCCGCTGCATCAGGTTCAGGATCACCCGCTCGCACGAGAGAATCGCCGCGGCATGATGCCTCACCACCGCCAGCGTCTGCCCCTTCTTCACCCGCACGCCGTCGAAGATCTCCGGATGGCTCACCACCTCGAAACGCCGCGATCCTGCCGCCTGGTCGCCTCCGAGCTTGTCGAAGAGATCGAAAAAGATGGGAATCGCCCCCAACCCGGCGACGACGCACGGTTGCCTGGCCACGATCGCCCCGGTCGCCCGCAGGCCCGGCTTGATCGTCAGCAGGGTGGTAATGTCATGCGCGGCCTTGTCTTCCGCCAGCGCCGCCTCGAGTATCGTCCGAACCCGTCTGCCCTTCCAATCCATTCCGCCAGCCCTTCACCGTCCGCCTTAATCCTAAACCCGCAGACTGCATCCTATGGGTTACGTACGCCGCTGCCCGCCTGGATGGCCCACCATCAATCCCATGTTGACTCTCTCCCACCAGATCGCCCATCTCTTCCTCATCGCGCTGCCCATCGCCTGCGCGGCCTGGACCGTCACCCACGAAGAGGTCTTCCGCGAGCCGCGCGAGTTCTGCAAGCGCAAGAGCCAGGACTGCAAGCCCCTCATTGGCCGCAAGTTCTTCTATCTCTTCACCTGCGAGTACTGCTTCTCGCACTACGTCACGGCCTTCTTCCTTATCCTGACCCGCTTCCAGCTCCTCTACCCAGGCTGGCGCGGCTACATCCTGGCGGAGTTTGCCCTGGTCTGGGTCGCCAACGTTTACATGAGCTTCTTCAACCGGCTCCGCCTCGACATCAAGCACGAAAACGTCGAGATCGCCGTGGATCAGACCAAGGTCCAGCCCCAGGAACCTGCCGCGGAATCCAAGGTTCTACGGGTGAAGTAACAGAAATCCGCTGCTCCCCAGCCAACTCGGCGCGTCCAGGCTCTTCGACCGGTTCTTTTCGAGCCCATCCTTCCACCGCTGGCGCGTCGCCACATCCATCTGCCGCACATGCGCCCGTCCCACGCGGACAGCGTCGGCGAGCCGACGCTCAGGCCACATCCCCGGGGGCCGAGCCGTTTCATGTACCCTTAAAGTCAGACGCCCAATCATGACCGCCCCCACAACCCAGCCCAACCCGCTCCCTCCCGACTCCCGCGCCCGTGTTCTCTCCGGCATGCGTCCCACCGGACGCCTCCATCTCGGCAACTACATGGGAGCCCTCTACAACTGGGTCCAGCTCCAGCACCAGTACGATTGCTTCTTCTTCATCGCGGACTGTCACGCTCTCACCACCGAGTACCAGGATCCCAGCCGCATCCTGCCCAGCACCACCGACGTCGCCATCGACTTCCTCGCCGCCGGCCTCGATCCCGCGCTCTGCACCCTCTTCGTCCAATCCGACGTCCCCGCCCACACCGAGCTGAACACCATCCTCAGCATGATCACGCCGGTCACCTGGCTCGAGCGCGTGCCCACCTATAAAGACCAGCAGGAGCAGCTCAAGGAAAAGGACCTCGCCACCTACGGCTTTCTCGGCTATCCGTTGCTGCAGGGCGCCGACATCCTCCTCTACCAGCCCAGCTTCGTCCCCGTGGGCAAGGACCAGGAATCCCACGTCGAGATCACCCGCGAGATCGCACGTCGCTTCAACCAGTTCTATCCCGGCAGCTTTTACATGGCCCCGGGTGCGGCTCCCTGGGAGCTCGAAGCCGTCAAGACCAAGGCCCGCAAGCTCGCCAACGACCCGCACAAGACCCACTTCAGCCCCCACGAGCTCATCGCCGCCGCGCCCCAGACCAAGCTGAAGTCCGAGTACGGCACCGAGACGATCCTCCCGGTCCCCGAGGTCCTCCTCACTCCCTCGCCCAAGCTTCCCGGCACCGACGGCCGCAAGATGTCCAAGAGCTACGACAACACCATCCTGCTCTCGGAGACCGAGCCCAACATCCGCGCCAAGCTCAAGACCATGGTCACCGATCCCGCCCGCATCCGCATCACCGACCCCGGCGAGCCCGAGATCTGCCCCGTCTTCGACCTGCATAAGGTCTTCTCGGACGAACAGACGCAGCAGAACGCCGCCCTCGGCTGCCGCACCGCCGGAATCGGGTGCATCGAGTGCAAATCGTGGCTTGCGGACAACGTCGTCCAGATCCTCGCGCCCATCCGGACACGCCACCAGCACTTCACCGAAAACAGGCCTCAGGTCGAAGAGATCCTCCGCGAAGGCGCCATCCGTGCCCGCGCCCGCGCCGCCCAAACCATGTACCAGGTCCGCGAGGTCATGGGCCTCGGGCAGCCGAGGGTCTGATGGCCAACGAACCGATCCAGCCCGAAACCGCCGAAGCCCCCGAAGTGGATACTCCGGAAGTGGCATCGCCAACCCCCGACTCTGGCCCCGTCCCATCCGCCGAACCCACGGAGGCCGAGACCCACGCCGTCCCCTTCAGCCTCGAACCCCGCCCCATCCAACCCCCACTCCCGGAAGCCAAACGCCCCTCCCCCGCACGCGAAGAGGCCTCGCAATCCCCCTTCTCCGTCACCGTCGGCCAGGTCTACGACGGCCCCCTCGACCTTCTGCTCGACCTCATCCGCAAGCAGAACATCGACATCTACGACATTCCCATCGCGCGCATCACGAGCCAGTTCCTCGCCTACACCCACCAGCTCAAGCAGACCGACGTCGACACCGCCGGCGACTTCATCTACATGGCCTCGCTCCTGATCCACATCAAGAGCAAGACGCTCCTTCCCCGCGATCCATCCGATGTCACCGGCTCCGATCCTGAAGATCCCCGCCGCGAACTCGTCGAGCGCCTCCTCGACCACGAGCGCTTCAAGGCCGCCGCCCAGATGCTGATGCAGAAGCAGCAGATCGAAGACGCAACCTGGTCCAATCCCGGCCTGCGTGGCTTCCGCAAAGATCAGGAGGCCGCCGCCGGCGAAACTGGTCTCCTCGACCCCGAGCAGGAGATCGCCGCCGACACCGTCGACCTCGTTCGCGTCTTCCAGGACATCCTCGAGCGCCTCCGCAGCCGGCCCGTCCTCAACGTCGACGAGGAGTCCGTCACCGTCGCCCAGATGCTCGACTACGTCCGTCGCCGCCTCATCATGGAAGACCACCCCATCTCCCTGCGGCGCCTGCTGCACAACACCCACTCCGAGCGCGCCCTCATCTGCATGTTCCTCGCGATGCTCGAACTCGTGCGCCTGCAGGCCGTCCTGCTCCACCAGCCCGTGCAACTCGGCGACATCCTTATTAAGAAGACCGAGAACTTCGACCAGTTCGTCACCGATCAGGCCGCCACGCGCGACGACTGGCGTTAGATCGGATTGTCTGTTGATATAAAGTCGGGTGCCCCACCTTCGCGACACGTCTCATCGTCGCTAAGGTGGGCCGGAGCGCCCCGGTACCCGACCCAGAACCCGACACCTTCAGCGAATCTGCGCTAATCCCCACGCACGGAACTCCCCCCTGAAATCCAAATCCTGGGCCGACGGTGATCCTTCGCCCGCCGAGACCTTCGCGTCCGCGTCGAAGCCTCGGATGGCACTCGCGCATCAGGTTTCAACATTTCTTAACATTCCCGTCGCATTTGGTCACTATCGTTCGCTTAGCCCTCCTTCAGTCAAAATCTTCCCTCCAGGTGCCCCATGTCAACATCCGCAAGCCCCGCCGCCGCGCTGCCGACGACCGGTTCCATCCTCGACCAGAAGCTCGCCAAATCCTCCCCCGGCAAATGGGGAGCGATCGCCTTTGGCGTCATGTTGCTCGGTGGCCTCGGCTACATTGCCGTCAAGCTGTCCCACGATCTCGCGATCGTCCACAGCGCGACCGTATTCCCTTTCATCCTGCTTGGCCTCGCGCTCATGATCGCCCTCGGCTTCGAGTTCGTCAACGGCTTCCACGACACCGCGAACGCCGTCGCCACCTGCATCTACACGCACTCGCTCGAGCCCCACATCGCCGTCGTCTACTCCGGCATCATGAATTTCATCGGGGTCCTTACCAGCTCCGGAGCGGTCGCCTTCGCCATCATCTCGCTGCTTCCCGTCGAGCTCATCCTCAAGGTCTCGAAGGGCTCCGGCTTCTCGATGGTCTTCGCCCTCCTGGTCGCGGCCATCCTCTGGAACCTGGCTACCTGGTGGCGCGGTCTACCCGCCTCCAGCTCCCACACGATGATCGGTTCCATCCTCGGCGTCGGCATCGCCAACCAGCTCATGCAGGGCAACTCCGGAACCTCCGGCGTCGACTGGGAACAGGTCACCAAGGTCTTCAAGGCGCTGCTCATCTCGCCCGTCGTCGGCTTCCTCATGGCCGGAGCTATCTTCTTCCTCTTCAAGCTCGTCGCCCGCGACCCCCGCCTCTACAAGGCCCCCGAGGGCACTGCGCCGCCCCCGTTCTACATCCGCGCCCTGCTCGTCTGCACCTGCGGCGGCGTCAGCTTCTTCCACGGATCCAACGACGGACAGAAGGGCATGGGCCTCATCATGCTCATCCTCGTCGGAACCGTTCCCACCGCCTACGCCCTCAACCACACCGTCGACACCGGCCAGGTCCAGACCTTCGCCGCCGTCTCCACCGCTGTCGCCGGAGCCATCAGCAACTACATCGAGCCCTCCGCCACCGTCGCCGATCCCGGCCCCCAGCTCGAGCACTTCATCAGCACCAAGAAGTACGATCCCGGCGTCATGCTCGCCCTCCAGCAGCAGGTCATCGAGATCCGCAACGAAGCCGTCTCCTACGGCTCGCTCGGAAACGTCCCCGCCGACATGCAGGCCAACGTCCGCAACCAGATGTACCTGACCAGCGAGACGATGCGCCTTCTCCCCAAACTCGGCCCGAAGATGTCCGCGCCCGACGTCAAGGTCATCACCAACTACAAGGGTTTCCTCGATAAGTCGACCAAGTTCATCCCCTCCTGGGTCAAGGTCGCGGTAGCCCTCGCTCTCGGCCTTGGAACCATGGTCGGCTGGAAGCGCATCGTCGTCACCGTCGGCGAGAAGATCGGCAAGACCCACCTCACCTACGCCCAGGGCGCCGCCGCCGAGATCACCGCGATGATCACCATCGGCCTCGCCGACGGCTACGGCCTGCCCGTCTCAACCACCCATGTCCTCTCTTCAGGCATCGCCGGAACGATGGCAGCCAACAAGAGCGGCCTCCAGATGTCCACCATCCGCGACATCGCCATGGCGTGGGTCTTTACCCTTCCCGCCGCCGCGGCCCTCTCCGGATGCCTCTTCTGGCTCTTCAACAACCTGGCAAAATAGTTCTTACACGCTAACACGGGAAGGGGGCGAGCCAACCAGCTCGCCCCTTCCCTTGTTAGCGCGTCCACCGTCCATCCTCGGACACCGCCTCCCGATTTCGGCCACACCCTCCCGCGTGGCCAAATACGAATCAAGCACATACGACGCCTCACGATGGCCCTCAACATGCAACCCTCACCCCAAACGAAAGACAACGGGGGGCATCGATGCGAGACCTTCTAAGCGACCTGACCTACACCCTGCGGCAGCTTCGCCGCTCACCCACCTTCGCCCTCACGACCATCCTCACCCTCACCATGGCGATCGCCGCCAACGTCGTCGTCTTCGGCATCGTCAACGCTCTCGTCCTCAATCCGTTGCCCTTCCCCCAGCCCAGGCAGCTCTTCCAGGTCGAAGGCCACGGCCTCACGCTCTCCTACCCCGACTACCGCGACCTCCGCGATCGCAATCGCACCTTCTCCGACCTCACCGTCTCCCGCATCGTGCGCACCGCCATCGCCGCCGACGGAATCGCCCAGCCCGTCTTCGGCTACGAGGCCAGTGGAAACTACTTCCGCGCCCTTGGAGTTCAGCCGCTCCTCGGCCAGTTCTTCGGCCCCGACGACGACGTCGCCATCAACGCAGGTCCCGTCGCCGTACTCAGCTACGCCTGCTGGCAGATCCGCTTCCACGCCGACCCCGCAATCATCGGCCGCACCATCCAGGTCAGCAAACACCCCTACACCGTCGTCGCCGTCGCCCCACGCAACTTCATCGGCGTCGAACGTTTCTTCTGGCCCGAGATCTGGATTCCGTTCCACAACGGCCCGCAGATCGAAGGCTACAACAACCTGGAGAGCCGTAACAATCGAGGCGCCTTCGTCGTTGGCCGGCTCCTGCCCGGAGTCAGCGTCAATCAGGCCCAGGCCGATCTCACCCGCATCGCCGCGCAGCTCTCCAGCCAGTACCCCAACGAAGACAAGGGCATCACCTTCCGTCTCACCCATCCCGGCTTCCTCGGCGACAACCTCGGTAAACCAGTCCGCGCCTTCCTCAGCGCGGTCATGGCCATGGCCTTCCTCGTCCTGCTCGCCGCCTGCGCCAACCTCGCCGCGCTCTTCGCCTCGCGCATGACCGACCGCGCCCGCGAGCTCGGCATCCGTCTCGCCATCGGCTCCACCCGCCTCCGGATCCTCCGTCAGCTCGTCACCGAATCCACGCTCATCGCCCTGATCGGAGGAGCGATCGCCACCGCCCTCTCGCTCTCCGTCCTCCGCGCCCTCACCCACTGGCGCCCGCCCTTCGAGCTCCCCGTCCAGTTCCTCGTCGAGCCCGATCTCACTGTATTCCTCTTTGCCGCACTCCTCGCCCTCACCACCGGCCTCCTCTTCGGCCTTCTTCCCGCCCGGCAGATCTGGCGCACCGACCCCAACCAGACTCTCAAATCCTCCGGATCCAGCTCCGCCTCCCCCCGCTCCCTCTTCCGCTCCACCCTCCTCACCCTTCAGATTGCGCTCTGCTGCGTCCTCATCACTGCTTCTCTGGTTTCTGTCCGCGGGATGCAGCGAACCTTTAACATGCCCTTCGGCTTCGAGCCCCAGGGCGTCACGCTGGCCACTCTGGACCTCAACGCCGCCGGCTACACCGGCCCCCAGCTGGCTGTCATCCAGCAACGCCTCCTCACCGCCGTCTCCGCCCTCCCTGGCGTCACCTCCGCCGCCCTCGCCAACACCACGCCCCTCAGCGTCAACGGCTCCAGCATGGACGTCTACGCACCCGGGACCACCACCTTCGACCCCGCGCACGTCCTCGCCAACGCCGCCTACTTCAAGGTCTCGCCCACATACTTCGCGACTGCGGGAACCGCTCTCCTGGCCGGTCGCGCCTTCACCTCCGCCGACTCCCCCCAATCCCCCCGCGTCGTCATCATCAACCAGAGCCTTGCCCGGAAGTTCTTCAGTACCCTCGACGTGATCGGAAAGCGCTACCCCACCGACCCTGGCAAGGAGGTAGAGGTCGTCGGCCTCGTCGAGGACGGCAAGTACTCCACTCTCGTCGAAGATCACCTCCCCGCGCTCTTCTTGCCCATGCAGCAGCGTCCTGATGGCGGAATCGTCCTCCTCATCCGCACCCAGACCACCTCGCCCGAGACCACCGCCGCCTTGCGCTCCGCCATCGCCCACGTCGACAGCAGCCTCCCCGTCTTCGCCGTCGCGCCCTGGTCCGAACTCCTCGCCCCCGTCATCTTTCCCGCGCGCGCGGCCACCATCGCCCTTGGCCTCCTCGGCGTCCTTGCCATCATGCTCGCCATCACCGGAGTCTTCGGCATGGCCAGCTACAACGTCTCCACCCGTATGCACGAACTCGGTATCCGCTCTGCCCTCGGTGCCCGCTCCGCCCAGATCCTCCGCGCCGCCCTCGGACGCACCGCCGCCATCCTCGCCCTCGGATCGCTCATCGGTCTCCTCTCGGGCATCGCCGCCAGCCGTCTCCTGGCCAGCATCGTCTACTCCGCCTCCGCCTCCGATCCCCTCGTCCTTGTCGCTGTGGTCGTCACGATGGCCCTTCTGGGCGTCGCATCGACCCTCCTCCCCGCCCGTCGCGCCGTCTGCGTCGACCCCGCCATCCTTCTGCGAGAGGAGTAACCCCAGGCAGGCGACCCTGCAACACCCATCCGGCGCGATCTTATACACTCGAAGATGCGCCCATGAGCCTCAAAGCAAAGATCGAAGCCGTCATTTACGCCTCTGAGGAGCCCGTCACGCTCCCCCAGCTCATCGGTCTTCTCGGCCACGAGGCCCAGGCCGAGCTCGAACGCCTCCAGAGCGCGCAGCAGACCCTCGCCCTCGACCAGGCCGAGACCGCGTCCGAATCCGAGGCCTTCCCGCTCATCCACGTCGTCCCTCCGTCCTCAGCCCCCGATTCCGATTCAAATCCCGACGACATCGACGCCGCCGACGTCCAGGCCATGATCGCGGAGACCGAACAGGGCTTCGATCCACCCAGTCCCCCCGAGCTCGTCAGTGAGACACCCCTCGCCCTGCCAGAAATCGAACAGGACTCCCAGCAAGCCCGGCCTGTGGCACCGACCGAGGTCTTAGCCGATGCGACTCCGGCTCCAATTGTCCCTGTCCCCGAAAAGGACGAGAAACAGCTCGTCCGCGAAGAAAAAGAGCGCGCCCGCCGCCTCCGCGAGTACTTCCGCTCCATCCTCGACGAACTCATCGCCGACTACGCCCGCCCCTCCAACAACCGTGGCCTCGAGATCCGCGAGGTCGCCGGAGGCTTCCGGCTCGCCACCAAGCCCGAGTTTCACGACGCCGTCCGAGGCTTCGTCAAGAGCCTCAAACCACCCCTCAAGCTCTCCCTCCAGGCCCTCGAAACCCTCGCCGTCGTCGCCTACAAGCAGCCCGTCACCGCGCCCGAGATCTCCGAGATCCGCGGAGTCGACTCCGGTGGAGTGCTCGGTTCCCTGATGGCCCGCAAGCTCATCACGACCGCCGGTCGAAAGCAGGTCATCGGCCGACCCATCCTCTACAAGACCACCCGCGACTTCCTCCTGCGCTTCGGCCTCAAAGACGTTTCGGAGCTTCCCAGCATCGAAGAGTTTGAGAAGATGGCCGGCGAGCTCGCCGACGAGAACATCCAGGAGGAGATTCCCATGCCGAACCACCACGCTCCCGAAACTCCCGCGCAGCTCGAAGAGGGCCGAGGAGCCGTTGCCCCCCAGTCCGACGGCGATTCCACACCCCTCACCGCTGCTACCGGCCTGAGCCCCACTCCCGACGGCTCACCCGTCGCCTCCGCCGAGGATCGCCTCAGCGGCCTTCCTCCCGCATCCACCGTTCCCGGAGCCGACGACGATCCGACCGAATCCGCCGAACTCGCCCACGGGATCGAACGCGATCAGAACGAGCGAGAGTTCCCCCAGGATCAGGGCTCCAGGCCCACCCTCCAGCCCAAATAGCCATCTCATCAGGAAGAGGACACCATGACCCCACCGAACTTAGCGTAAGTCCTTGATTGTGAAAGAGTTGTAGCGGTAGCTTCAGTGTATTCTCATGATTCTAAAGTACTTGTACCCGGGCAATGGGAGGGAGTACCCCCCTCCAACCCGCAACAGCCGCCGAGAGGCGCCGCAAACCCAGAGGTCCTACCCATGTCAGACGAAAAGCCAGTAAAAGCCACCGCAAAGAAGTCCGCCCCAGCGAAGTCCGCCCCCGAAGCCCCCAAGGGCGACCGCCTCCAGAAGATTCTCGCGGCTGCCGGAATCGCCAGCCGCCGCAAGGCTGAGGAGATCATCCTCGAAGGTCGAGTTCAGGTCAACGGGACCACGATCACCGACCTCGGAACCCGTCACGACGCGACCAAGGATCACATCCGCGTCGACGGCAAGCTCCTCAAGGGGCCCGAGCAGCAGCGTTACTACATGCTCAACAAGCCGCGCGGCTACGTGACGACGCTCAATGACCCGCAGAAGCGCCCCACCGTGATGCAACTCATGATCCAGCAGAAGTCCGGCCCCCACGGAGACAACGTCCGCCTCTACCCCGTCGGACGCCTCGACTACCTCTCCGAGGGCCTGCTCCTCATGACCAATGACGGAGACCTCGCCAACGCCCTCTCGAAGGCCGCCACGGGGGTCGAAAAGACCTATCTCGTCAAGGTCTCCGGAGTTCCGGCACCCAGTGGTCTCGACCAGATCCGCCGCGGCATCATGATCGATCGCGGCCGTCTGGATGAGGTCCGCAGCGGCCGTCGCGACCGCATCATCACCGCCCCCGCCAAGCTTGAACTGGTGCGCGGAGGCGACAATCCCTGGTACGAGCTCACCCTCACCGAAGGCCGCAACCGCCAGTTAAGAAAGATGTTCGAGGAGATCGGCCACCACGTTGAGAAGATCCGGCGCATCGGCTACGGAGCCCTCCGCCTCGATGTTCCACCGGGCGAGTTCCGCGAGCTCACCCTCGGCGAGGTCATGGCGCTCGACCGTGCCAGCAAGGGCAAGAAGGTGGTCCCAAAGAAGACCCTGCCCGAGTTCGCCCAGCTCAAGGCCCCGGTCAAGAAGAAGCCCTCCGGCCCCGGCAGAAGAACTTTTGCCTCAAAAACGAAGCCAACGCGCCGCGCAAGCTGACCTTTTCCGCTCCGAATCCGTCCAAAACCTCGGGTTCACACGTTCCCATTCGGCCCTTGACGACGCTTTCACCCAGCGCCGACAATACTCACGCCCTCCATCCGCCCATGAAGACATTTCGTCCCATGCGCATCCAATGAGAGCAAGCGTCCCCGGCCAAACGCAGAGCTTCGGGGAAGCAAAGGAGCAACAAGTGGCAATTGAAAAAGCAACATTCGGGGCAGGCTGTTTTTGGGGGGTCGAAGCCCGTTTCGCGGAACTCCCCGGAGTCATCGAGACCGCTGTCGGCTATGAAGGCGGCCAGAACGACCACCCCACCTACAAGGAAGTCTGCACCGATCGCACCGGACACGCCGAGGTGGTCGAGTTGTCCTTCGATCCGGAGCGCATCTCGTTCGAAGCTCTGCTCGACGCGTTCTTCTCACTCCACGACCCCACGCAGCTCAACCGCCAGGGTCCCGACTGGGGAACCCAATACCGCAGCGTCATCTTCTCCCACTCCCCCGAACAGATCAGCCAGGCCAACGCCAAGATCGCCGAGCTGAACGTCTCGGGCTCATTCCACAAGCCCATCGCCACCCAGGTCGTCCCCGCCACCACCTTCTGGAAGGCGGAGGAGTACCACCAGAAGTATCTCGAAAAGCGCGGCATGGTCAGCTGCCACATCTGAGCCACAGCCCCCGCAGCAGGGAAGGATTCAGTTCCGCTTCTGAATCCTTCCCACAACCCGATCCATTGCAATCGCCACCCCTGATAAGCTGTGACCTGAGCATCCGCACGGCGCCAGAGACCCGCCGGCCGATTCGCTCTTGCCCGGCATGCCACCCCCCCCACACCCCGAGCGTTCTCCCGAGACGATCGCTCTCAGGCCTCAATCGCGCAGCCCGAACACCCCTGACTCCCGTCCCGTCCTATCGCTCGCCATTCCCACCTACAATCGCAGCCGCTACCTCGCCGAGCTGCTCGAATGCCTCCTGCCTCAGATCTCCGCCGAGCCCGCCCTCGAGCTCATCGTCTCCGACAACGCCTCGCCCGACGATACCGAGCAGCTCGTCGCCCAGTTCATCGCCCGTGGCCTGCCCTGCCGCTACGTCCGCAACCCCGAAAACATCGGAGCCGACGCCAACTTCCTTCAGTGCCTCGACCTCGCCCAGGGAAAGTACGTCTGGGTCATGGGCGACGACGACCTCCTCGCCCCCACTGCCATCGTCGACCTCGTCTCCATGCTCCGCTCCGACGACTACGACCTCGTCTACCTCTCCTCCGTCGGTTTCTACGGAGATCAACGCCCCGCGCCAGGCTTCGATCGGCTAGGCCGCTTCGCCGAGCTTGTCACCGACGGCGAATACTTCCTCGAGAAGGTCAACGCTCTGATCGGCCTCATCAGCGCCAATATAGTCAACAAGGATCGGCTCCTCGCCACTCCGCACCCTCCAATCACCGAACTGGCCGACTCCAACCTCATTCAGGTCGGCTGGCTCTTTCCCGTCATCCACCGCCGCTGCCGCATCCTCTATGTCCATCAGCGCCTGGTCTTCTATCGCCACTTCAACTCAGGCGGATGGGGCATCGCGGAGGTATTCGGCCTGCGTCTCCACCGCATCGCCCAGCGCTACTTCGCCGCCGAGCCCACGCTCGACGCCAGCCTCATGAACGGCGTCCTCCGCTACTGGCTGCCCGACGTCATCGTCGAGAGCCGCCGCGGCAAGCAGCAGTCCATGCACTCCGAGGACTTCGCCGCCACCCTCACCCCCATCTTCCGCCGCAACTGGCGCTTCTGGCTCTTCGTCTACCTGGTCGCGGTTCCCCCGATGCGCGTCTCTCTCCTCATTCACCGCATGAATCGAGCCATCAACAAGGCCACCCGAGGCATCAAGGCCATCCTCCGCCATCGCTCAGGCCGGGGTCGCCTCGATCGGCCCGCCCGCTAGATCGGATTTCAAGTTGGTATAGAGTTTGGGTGCCCCACGGTACCCGACCCAAAACCCTACACCTTCAGCGAATCCGCTATAGCATCTCCATCCAGAACTTCCTGACGGAGCGCCAATACGGCACCTCAGCCAAGAAAGTTCCAGGCTCAGCAAAACAATCGTTGACGTACCGACAATTTACGAATAGTGTTGGTTACACCATCTGTCAATTTTCGGACAATTCTCCGCCCCGGTGAGCGCTCTACGCGCATCCCCACGGAGAAGGCCCTGTCGCGTCTCAACGCTAACCTCGTTTGTTGTAGGAGCTTCCGAATGCGCAGTCTCTTCCAGAAGGCCTTCTCCGTCTTCTTTCTTCTCTTCATCACCGCTAACCTGACGGCTCAAACCTTCCGCGGTACCCTCACCGGGGTGGTCACGGATTCTCAGAGTGCCGTGATCGCAAATGCGACCGCTCAACTGGTCAATCCTGCTACCGGTCTTGTCCAGACCGTCACCTCCAATGGTGCGGGCGAGTTCGCTTTCCCCGAGCTTCCGGTCGGCATCTACCAGCTCACCATCTCTTCCCCCGGCTTCCAGACCAATAAGATCGCAAACATCGACGTCGCCGTCTCCAAGGTCGAGACCCTCCGCATCCAGCTCAGTGTTGGAGCCGAGAACACCGTCGTGAACGTTGAGGCCAACGGCGTCCAGACCGACACCACCTCCAGCGCTCTCGTCGCCGTGATCGACACCAAGACCGTGCAGGACATTCCGATGAACGGTCGCGACTTCACCCAGATGGTCAAGCTGTCGCCCGGCGTCAATGTCAACAAGTCGGTCAACGGCTCCCGCACCAACGGTATCAACTATCAGCTCGACGGAACCGATAACAACGATCCCTGGTCGAACGCGGTTGCTTCCAATCAGGGCGGAGTCGCGGGAATCGCTGGCGGTCTCGTCCCCATCGAAGCCATCGACCAGTTCGCAATGCAGAACAACGCCGAGGCCGACATGGGCCGCAACGGCGGTGCCAACGCCAACATGGTACTCAAGAGCGGAACCAACAAGATCCACGGAGACGTCTTCTACTTCGACCGCAACGAGTACCTCGCCAGCCTCTCGCCCGTCCAGGCATCCGGAACCCGCAAGCCCGAGATCCGCAACCACCAGTTCGGCTTCTCCCTCGGCGGCCCGGTCTGGAAGGATCATACCTTCCTCTTCTTCGCCGGTGAAGCGCAACTCGCCCAGGCCAACAACAGCGTCTCCGACACCGTCGTCTCCGACGCCTGGGTCAGCGCCGCCACCGCCTATCTCAAGTCCTATGGTCTCAGCCCCAACCAGGTAGCACTCAACCTCTACCAGGGAACCGGAAGCTACGCCGGCCTCTTCCCCGCCGACAGCCGCACTGGCCCCGCCTCGACCAACAACTACCTCTCGAACGGCAAGAACACGTACAACAGCTTCAACGGCTTCATCAAGCTCGACCACCACTTCTCGGACCGTGAGACCATCTCGATCCACTACCTCGGGACCACCGGAACCCAGACGGCAGACGTCGGATCGCATTACGCCGCCTACTTCCAGAAGGCTCCGATGCACATCCATAACTTCTCCGTGGTTCAGAACTCCACGTTCACCTCGCACCTGGTCAACCAGCTCAACCTCGGCGTCGGCTACTTCCTGCAGACGTTCAATGACGCCAACCAGAGCTACAATCCCGCGGCCCTTGGCCTGAACCTTGGCCTCACCGGCAATCTCGCCCAGGGAGCCACCCAGCTCAACATCACTGGATTCGACTACACCGGAGCAACCGCCCCCCTCGGCCGCACTGACGTCACCGGCCACGCCACCGACACCCTTCACTGGCAGATCGGCCGTCACGCCCTCAAGATCGGCGGCGAGTATCGTCACGCCAACGTCAACGTGGGCTACTACACCAACGGACGCGGTAAGTTCAGCTTCGATGGTTCACGTGGACCCTGGAATGCCCCGGCTGGATCCTCCGCTGCGGTCATTGCCCAATACGCCGCCGCGTCTGCCACCAACTGCGCGTCTGCCGCAATCGCTACCACCAACTGCGGTTCGCTTAACAACCTCGCGGACTACCTCCTCGGTGACCCCACCAACTCCGCCGGCGCTGTCATCCTGCGCAACAACCCCCAGCGGGTCTATCTCGTCACCTCCGTCGACGGCTGGCTGCACGACGACTTCCAGGTTACGCAGAAGCTATCGGTAAACCTGGGTGTTCGTTACACCTACCCCGGTCGCGTCCGCGATCAGAACAACACCCTCTATAACTTCGATCCGTCCACCGTCAGCTTCCTTCCCGTCCCCCTCTTCAATCGCGACGTGACCGACTACGCGCCCCGTTTCGGCTTCTCCTATAACCCCACCAGCAACGCCTCCACCGTCATCCGCGGAGGATACGGCTGGTATTACGACACGCCCACCGTGGGCCAGTTCGTCTACAACAGCATCAACAACGGCGCGTCTCCCGGAATCTATGGAAACCCCGCCGGCGCGACTCCGGTCTACCAGGTCAATGCGCCCTCAGGGACCACCTTTGCTTCGGGCACTGCCGTCTTCGGTTCCGCTGCAGCCTCCAGCCTGGGAGCCTTCTCCATCAATCGCAACTTCAAGACAGCCTATCTACAGAACTTCAATGTCAACGTCGAGCAGATGTTCTCGAAGTCGACCCTCCTTACGGTTGCGTACGTCGGAAGCCTTGGTCGTCGTCTCGGCCTGGTCTATGACATCAACCAGAAGGTCAACGGAGTTCGCCCCTTCCCCAAGGCCAACGGTGTCACCCTCAACGGGATCGACCAGGTCAACTCCGGCGGAACCTCCAACTTCAACTCCCTTCAGGTCACTCTTCGCCAGAGCATCTGGCACGGTATCTCCAACAACCTGAACTACACCTGGGGTCGTGCGATGGACTACACCTCCTCCGTCACCACGCCCATGAACAGCTACAACCTGCGTGCCGACTACGGCCCGAGCACCTTCGACGTCCGCAACACCGTCGTCGACTACGTCAGCTACAATGTTCCTCAACTCGCCCGCTTCTTCCCCCGCCTCACCACTGGCTGGCAACTCAATGCCCTCTCGACCTTCTCCGGCGGCTCACCCATCAACATTCTCACCGGCTCCGATCGCAGCGGCGCTGGCGAAAACAAAGACCGTCCCAACTCCACCGGCGTCAACCCCAGGGTCGCGCGCGTCGCCACCACCAGTGGCTCCACCGTCTCCTACCAGTACCTCGCCAACCCCAGCGCCGCTCCCGCCTACGTCGCGCAGCTTGCCGGAACCTTCGGCAACACCCGTCGCGACAATGTCTATGGCCCAGGTCTCGGGTCCGTCGACTTCTCGGTCTTCAAGCACACCAAGATCACTGAGCGCATCGGATCCGAGCTTCGTGTCGAGATCTACAACATCGCCAACCAAGCCAACTTCGCCAATCCCAGCGGCACCATCAGCAGCGGAACGTTCGGCAAGTTGACCCAGACCCGGAACGGAAGCTCCGCACCAGGTCTTGGCTTTGGCGAGCCTCGCAACGTACAACTGGCCGGCAAGATCAGCTTCTAAGCCAGTTTCACCAACCCGACTCATTCAGGAGGCCCAGCGAAAGCTGTGCCTCCTGAATGCGCTTTAGGGAATCTTTGATCGAGCCGGCCTTGCTGACTCCTGGACGGCGAGTGCTCGACGCCGTTGTCTGTTCTACGTCGTCATCCTGAACGAAGTGAAGGACCCCCGCAGTCGCCAGACCGTCCGATAATCGAAGCCGAAACATACCACTTTCGTAAATCACGTTTCTGTCCAGTTTTTCCATGCAACGGCCCATCTTCTGCGCATTGAAAAGTCTCTGGTGAAACATTGGCAATTCAGCGACCACCGCCCATAACCCCCTTTCGAAGACCACGATTACAGCAACACACCCAAAATGATGCAAAACAGACCACTTTATTAGCAGAATTCCACCAGGTGGTCCTACCTCTCGGCCCGTCGACGAACTAGACCAAAGCACATTCCTGTCCTTCAAAGACCATCGTCCGCACCTACCCACCCAACTTCAGGAGAAGAAACGCTCACATGATGCCGGTTACTGCACGTTCCGCAAAGCTCCTCTCTTCGGCCCTCCTTGCCGCTCTCATAGCTCCCGCGATGCCGCTCGCCGCCCAGGAAGCTCCCGAGAAGATCGACCTCGCCGTCCTCCACCAGATCAAGGCCGAGGCCTTTCAGCGCTCCCAGGTGATGGAACACCTCTTCTATATCTCCGACGTGTACGGCCCTCGCGTCAGCGGCTCCCCCAACCACCGCGCCGCCGCCGAGTGGATCGTGAAGCGCCTCGAATCCTACGGCCTCCAGAACGTTCACCTGGAGCCCTGGGGGCCCTTCGGTAATAGCTGGCAGTACAAGAAGTTCTACGGTGCTCTTGTCGAACCCAACTACGCCCCACTCATTGGATTTCCCCTCGCCTGGACCCCCGGAACCGATGGGCCTGTCACCGCCGAGGCCGTCCTCGCCCCCATCCATACTCAGGCCGACTTTGAGAAGTATCACGGCAAGCTCAAGGGAAAGATCGTGCTGATCGCCGACCCCAAGCTCATCTCAATGCACACCGAGCCCGAGGCCCGCCGCCTCACCGACGAGGACATCGAGGCCCGCACCACCGTCTCCGACGTCTCCCGCCTTGGGGGATTCCCCGGAGCTGCTCCCAGCCGCCGTGGAGGTGCAGCCGCCGCTCCCGTAGCCCTGCCGCCGCCGCCACCTCCCGGAGGAGCCCTCAAGCTCCGCAATGACACCAGCAAGTTCCTCTCCGACGAGGGCGTCCTCGTCGCCGTCAACTACGGCACCAACGGCGATGGAGGAACGGTCTTCGCCAGCTTCGGCGGCTCCCAGAACCCCGCCGACCCCACCCCTCCTCCCATGGTCGCCATCACCCCCGAACACTACAACCGGATCGCCCGCCTGATCCAGCACAAGATGGCCCCCAAGGTGACCTTCGACATCCAGGCCGAGACCTACAAAACCGACCAGATGGGCTTCAACGTAGTAGGCGACATTATTGGTACTACCAAAAAAGATGAAGTCGTCATGCTCGGAGGCCACCTCGACTCCTAGCAGGGCGGCACCGGCGCCACAGACAACGGAACCGGATCTTCCGTGGCCATCGAGGCCGTCCGGATTCTCACCTCGCTCCACAAACCCATGGCCCGCACCGTCCGCATCGCCCTCTGGGGCGGGGAAGAGGAAGGGTTGCTCGGCTCCAAGTTCTACGTGCAGCAGCACTTCGCCCCGCGCGACACGATGAAGCAAACCAAGGAGTACGGCAAACTCGACGCCTACTATAATGACGACTCGGGCTCCGGGCGCTTCCGTGGCATCTCCGCCGATAACAACGACGAGATTGCATCCATTTTTAAACAGTGGGCTGCCCCTATCCGCGACCTGGACTTCCAGGCCGTCACCGGAGCCACCGCTGCCCCCACCCTTCAGCCCGGCGGGACCGACTCTACTTCCTTCTCCTGGATCGGCCTTGATGGCTTCGGCTTCATGCAGGATCCCCTCGAGTACGGCACTCGTACCCACCACTCCAACATGGATCTCTACGACCGCGTTCAGCCCGGCGACGTCATGCAGGGCGCCGCAATCGAAGCCTGGTTCGTCTACAACACGGCCACCCGCTCCGCTATGCTTCCCCGCCTCGATACCCCACTCCCTACCCCAACCCCCGCCGCAGGCCAGTAGCCCACCGGCTCAAACGTCGCAAACGGGGATTGAAAACGCAGAAGAGGCACCCGTGAAGGGTGCCTCTTCTGTTCGAGCTACAACAAATTCTACGGAATGTAGTACCGGAAGCCCGTGAAGACCATGTTGTTGGTCGCCTTCGGGTCCGTAAAGCCGGTCGCACTGTGCGTATCCAGTCCCGTCCAGCCTTCGCGGGTCAGGTAGCTGTAGACCGCCGAGAACTGGAAGCGGCCGCGTGTGGGCGAGTTGTAGATGCGATAGACAAATCCAGCTGAACCCTCGATCACCGCACGCGTCGCGCCCGTGCAGGTGCTTGAGCCCGGAGCATAGCCAGTGGCTGCCGTGGGAGGAATTTCCGTGTAGCAGGCCGAGTCGTTCTGCGCCGACACCGCCCCATAGCCGACCTCGACCGGTACCGTCGGAGCCGCGTTGGTGAACCCGTGATACACGGTCCGCTGTAGATACTCGCCACCCGCGTAGCCGAAGATGTCCAGCTTGGGAGTCACGTGGGTCTCAAGCGACAGCAGACCCTGAGAGTTCCGCAGCGGCTCGAGTGCGCCGCTCGGCTTGACCGTCACGTCGCCCAGGTTGGCTGTCCCGTACCGGCCCGTGCCGGTGCCCTGCATCATATGGAGGCCAACGTCGAGGTAGTGAGTCACAGGAAACCGTGCATTGGCGAAGAAGCCGCCGCCCACCGCCGTGGAATTGACCGCGGTGCCCTGCGCGACTGTGGTGGCCACCGCCGTCGTGTAGCCCAGCGTCGGATAGTAGCGGTCGCGGAAGAAGCGGGCTATGCCGCCTACTTCGTAGTGACCGTATCCCGGATCCGCCGTGTACTTCACAATGACGTCCGGAGCCACGCTATTGGTGTAATTCTGAGCCGTGCTTCCATTCCCGGTGCTATTAAACAGACCGCCCGTGTTGCCGGCGCTGCCAAAGAAGAAGTTTGTGGGAAGGTTCGACCCGGCCGCCAGAATGGTCTGACCTTCTTCAATCGAGGCGGCGATGTTCGCCTTCTTGCCCAGCGTCTGTGCAAACCGCACCGCGTACTGCCGGGTGAAGGTGAAACCGACGTGGTACTGCGGATCGATCGTCTGCGGCAGGTTCTCGCCGTTCGGGACCGGGTTGATGCCCTTCTTGACCTCGGTCGCCAGCGACCACATCTGGCCGGCCGTCAGGGTGAAGCCGCTGTTGGTGGCGATCTGGGCCCACGCCTCGCGCTGGCGTAGGGTGTAGCTATTGGTCTGATTGTCGTTCGAAGTGGTTCCAGCCGAGAGGAAGTCCATCTCGTAGTAGCCGCCCATGTGCCCGAACGGCGTCGGAGCGTTGACCAGGACCGCAAGCCGCGATTGCCGGCCGGTGCCATTGAACTCGCTCGTGTACGCCTGCGCCGAATTCATGTACGGTGTGGAGGCAAACGGTGTGTTGATATCTGAGTTGATCGAGCGCGAACGATAGACACTTTCGGCGGCCGCAAAGCCACCCGGGGTGATGGTGATGCCCTTGTAGTGCAGCGTCGACGGAGACTCGACTGCCGCGGCCAGCTTCTTCTGATCGTCCGCAACGACCTTCACGGCAGCCGCATCGGTCGTAACGGCGGTATTGATCTGACCCTGCAGATCCTTCACCCGCTCGTCTTCCTGTGCTACCGAGGAGCTGACCTCAGCTGCCTTGGCGTTAGCGGCGGCGGCCTGGGTCTGAGAATCCTGGACCGCCTGGGTCGCGCCCGAAAGCCTGGCATCGCGATCCGCGAGCTGCTGCTTCAGCTCGTTGATCTGCGCCTGCAGCTGCTCGCGCATCTCCCTAATCTCCCGCTGCTCCTCAGTCTCCTTCGCGGCCGCCTTGGTCTTCTTGTGGGCCGTGTGGGTTTTGGGAGCTGCCGTTGTCTGGGAGTAGAGCGGGCTCATATTAATCGCCGCGCACACTGCCAGAGCTAACATCATCTGTCTCGTCATAGGTCCTCTCGTAAGTCGCCACCAGCCTGGAGGTGAATACCAGACGCAACCCGGCTTTGCGGGAAGTCGTCCAGATCAAACCATGTGACGCTTTATACGTATAAGATTGACATCCCTTTGTGAACGGGATGCAAACAGCATCCGTAGAGCCGTGCTTTTTTGGGACATTCCAAGTGGAGTTAGCTTCCTAGTCTCAACTGAGACAAATCAAATATGGAGGAACCCGCCACGCAACCGTCCACTCACGGCCTCCGGCATCCCGCTCAGATTCCTTTGGAGCCGGTGTGCTTGTTTCTGGGGGCGGCATCAGTTTGTAGCCACGACGCGAATTCACTCAGCATTCATGTCATCCGGTTACCCTGACAAAGCATCAGATCACAAAGAACAGCTTGCGCCTCGATGGCGAAGCTATTATCCGGGGAAAAAAACGATGATTCGCAAGATTCTGCTCGCGGCCGCATTCTCGGCTGTCTCGCTCGTCGCTGTAGGCCAGCAGGTGACGCTGACCGGTGCCGGATCCACCTTCGCCTACCCGCTCTATTCCAAGTGGGCCGCTAACTTCAAGCAGGTCAACGGCAACGTCCAGATCAACTACCAGGGCATCGGCTCCGGCGGAGGCATCCGCCAGGTCTCCACGGGCACGGTCGACTTCGGTGGGACCGACGGTCCGATGAATGACGCGCAGCTTGCGGACGCGAAGAGCAAACTCCACACGGATATCCTCCACTTCCCAACCGCACTGGGTGCCGCAGTTCCGATCTACAACATCCCGGGCGTCTCAGGAGATCTGAACTTTACACAGGACGCGCTGGCCGGAATCTTCCTCGGCAAGATCACCAAGTGGAACGATCCGTATATTCAGAGCGCGAATCCAAAGGTCAAACTTCCGGCCAGCAACATCCTTGTCGTTCATCGTTCAGAGGGTAGCGGAACCACTTATATGTGGGCCGATTACCTGTCCAAGGTCAGCCCGGAGTGGAAGAGCAAGATCGGCGTCGGCAGTGCGATCAGTTGGCCGGTAGGAATCGGCGGCAAGGGTAGCGAGGGCGTCGCGGGTCTTGTGAAGCAGACTGCGAACTCGATTGGGTACGTCGAACTCGTCTACGCGGTCGAGAATCACATCAACTACGGCAACGTCCGCAACTCCGCCGGCAACTTCGTCAAGGCAAGTCTTTCCAGCGTCTCCGCGGCAGCCGCGGGCGCGGCCAAGAATATGCCTGACGACTTCCGGGTCTCGATCACCGATGCCCCCGGCGCGCAGACCTACCCGATCGCCAGCTTTACCTGGATGCTGGTTCCACGCAGTGTCCCGGACAAGACCAAGGCGGCCGTGCTCAAGCAGTTCCTCCAGTGGGGAATCACCACCGGACAGAACGACTGCGAGCCTCTAACCTACGCAAAGCTTCCTCGGGAAGTGGTTGCCAAAGAAGAAGCAGCCATCAAGACGCTCCAGTACTAGGAATCAAACCCTCCAGCACTTCGGAGTATTTTGTAAATCATGGGAACATCGACAATCAATCCCGCCACGAAGAAAACTCCGCGAAGCCCAGATACTGCCATGAGCTTCGCGGAGCGTCTTCGTAAGGGGGATGAGGCAGCCTACCTCGTCACTCTTATCTCTGCGCTCACGATCGTGCTGATCACCGTACTTCTTGCGCAGCATCTCTGGTCGAATTCAGTATTGGCCCGTCAGAAGTTTGGCTTCCATTTCCTCACCTCGTCTACCTGGGATCCCTTATCCGGAAACTTCGGCGCGCTGCCCTTCGTCTACGGCACCCTGCTCACTTCGTTCATCAGCCTGCTTATCGCGGTGCCCGTCGGAATCGGAGCTGCAATCTTCCTGTCGGAGTTGGCTCCGCGTGGTATCTCGAACGCGTTGACGTTCCTGGTGGAGCTTCTCGCCGCCGTGCCAAGTGTAATCTTCGGTCTCATTGGAATCTTCGTACTCGTTCCCATGCTGAACGTGGTGATCCCGCCGATTGCCGCACACCTCAGCTTCCTGCCGATCTTCGGCGGATCGTTCTTTGGTGTGAGCTATCTGACTGCCGGGCTTGTTCTCTCGATCATGATCGTACCGTTCATCGTGTCGATCTCGCGAGAGGTTCTGATGGCGGTTCCCACTGCCCAGCGCGAGGCGATGATGGCGCTTGGAGCCACGAAGTGGGATGTCACCTGGCGCTCCGTCGTACCCTACGCCCGCCGTGGAATCATCGGATCCATCTTTCTTGCCCTCGCGCGTGCGCTGGGTGAGACGATGGCAGTCACCATGGTCATAGGCAATGTGCCGGAGATACACGCCTCGCTTCTGTCGCCGGGATACACCATTGCGGCCGTCATCGCCAACGAGTTCGCCGAAGCGTCGGAAGATCTCTACCTCCACGCGCTGATTGAGATGGCGCTCGTCCTCTTTGTGGTGACCATGATCGTCAACGCAAGCGCGCGGCTGCTCATGTTGACCGCCGGAATTCGGGAGATTCGCGAATGACGACCGCAGCGTATCCCCCAACAAGCAAGAAGATCGCAAACGCCGTGATGCTTAGCATCACCGGCATCTGTGCCTTCCTGGTGGTTGCTGTCCTGCTCTTCATCCTCGGTTACCTTGTGGTCAACGGGGCGAAGTCGCTGAACTGGGCCTTCTTCACGAAGCTCCCGGCTCCGGTTGGAGAGATTGGCGGCGGACTGGCGAATGCCATCGTCGGCAGTGGGAAGATGCTGCTGATCGCTGCCGCGCTCGGTGTGCCGGTGGGACTTCTTGGCGGAGTTCACCTGGCGGAGTTCTCGGGCAGCGCGTTCGCCTCCATCGTCCGGTATACGACTGACCTCCTCAATGGCGTGCCATCGATCGTGATGGGCATCTTCGTCTACACGCTGGTGGTGGTTCCGATGCATCATTTCTCGACGCTCGCGGGTGGCATTGCACTTGGCATCATGATGATCCCGATCGCGCTGCGCAGCACGGAAGAGTTCCTGCGCGGGGTTCCGCAGGCTCTGCGCGAGGGAGCGATGAGCCTGGGGGCGAGCAAGACTCAGACGATCTTGACTGTGATCATCCCGGCAGCGCTTCCTGGGATCATTACCGGGATCATGCTGAACCTGGCGCGCGTTGCGGGCGAGACCGCGCCGTTACTGTTCACGGCGTTCAGCAACCAGTATTGGAGTCCGGGCTTCGACCAGCCAAGCGCGTCGCTTCCGGTGGTGATCTTCAACTACGCCATCTCGCCTTATGAGGATTGGCACCGTCAGGCGTGGGCCGGAGGCTTCGTGCTGCTGACGGCGGTTCTGCTCATCAACATCGTGGCTCGACTGATTCTGTCCAGACGAACGAGTCTTCCACGCTAGAGAGTTCGAGGTTCTATGTCGACAGCGTTCAAGTTAGGGGATTTCACCAAGGTTCGGGAAGAGCGGTTCGGAGACGAGCAGCGGGCTAAGGAGCCAGCGACCTTCCCGCAGTTCACGGTGAAGGATCTCAACTTCTTTTATGGGGATTTCCAGGCGCTTCACAATCTTGATCTGGAGGTCCCAGCCGAAAAGGTTACCGCGCTCATCGGACCTTCAGGTTGCGGGAAGTCGACGTTCTTGCGAATTCTGAATCGGATGAGTGAGACTGTGCCCCACACACGCGTCACGGGTGAGGTGTCGCTTGGGGATCAGGACCTGTTCTCGTTCCATCCTACAGTCCTTCGGCGTCGGGTGGGGATGGTGTTCCAGCGGCCAAACCCATTTCCCAAGAGCATCTTCGATAATGTCGCCTACGGTGTGCGCGTGAATGGCATGTTGCCCGCGAGCCAGATGAAGGAGCGGGTGGAGCAGAGCCTGCGCCGCGCAGCCCTTTGGGAGGAAGTAAAGGACAAGCTGCACGTCTCGGCGCTTTCGCTCTCGGGAGGACAGCAGCAGAGGCTGTGCATCGCGCGTTCGCTCGCGGTGGAACCCGAGGTTCTGCTACTCGATGAGCCGTGTTCGGCGCTCGATCCGCTGGCTACGGCGAAGATCGAGGACCTGGTCTTCGAGCTCAAAGGTCTATGCACCATCGTGATCGTCACGCACAATATGCTGCAGGCCGCGCGTGTTGCGGATTACGTTGGCTTCTTCCTGTCGGGCAAGCTGATCGAGTTCGAGGGTGCACGGAAGATGTTCATGAACCCGGGCAAGAAGCAGACGGAAGATTACCTGACCGGCCGCTTTGGGTGAGTGGTTCCCGCTCCCCTGCTCCGGACCGACAAACACATCGGAAGTTGAGGAAGCCAAGGAGCGGGAGAGGTTGGTCTTCGCCTACTTTTCCTTCGGCGTCACGCGGAACAGACCGCCAGTCCTTGAATCCTCGAGCATCCACAGTGCGCCGTCGGGGCCGACCTCCACGTCGCGGATCCGGTGACCTACGTCCCAGCGTTCGGCAGGCGTGGCGCCTCCGTGACCGTCGAAGGTGACGCGGAAGAGCGCCTTGCTCGCGAGGCCGCTCAGGAGAGCGGAGCCCTTCCACTGGGGGAACATTGTGCCGTTGTAGAAGATGAGATTGCCTGGCGCGATGATGGGAGTCCAGTAGATGACGGGCTTGACGAGGTCCGTCCGGGTGTCGGGGCTTGGGATCGGTACACCATCGTAGTTGACTGCGTAGGAGACGAGAGGCCAGCCGTAGTTCTTTCCGGGCTCGATCAGGTTCAGCTCATCGCCACCCCTGGGACCGTGCTCAACCTCCCACAGACGGCCGTCCGGCGCGAAGGCGAGTCCGTAGGGTGTGCGGTGGCCAACGCTCCAGGTCTCGGCGGGGGTCAGGTTGGGGCCGGGGAAGGAGTAGGTCCTGAGCACCGGGGCGGTCTTCGCGGCTTCGGTATTGGCGGGTGGGTCGATGACGGGCACAGTGGGGGTGCCGGTCTTGCCGGCCATGGGATTGCCTGGGGCAGGCTTACCATCGAGGGTGAGGCGCAGGATCTTACCGAGCGGCTGGTTCGGATCCTGTGCCGGCGTCATGCGCTGCCGGTCGCCGACGGTCAGATAGAGGTAACGCCCATCCGGGGAGAAGGCGATCTGTGCGCCGAACTGTCCGCCGTCGCCCCTTTCGCCATCACGCCAGATCACCTTGAGTCCTTCGAGGCTCGCGGAATCGGGCCCGAGCTTCAGTTGAGCCCGCGCCAGCGCGAGGCTCGAGCCGCCATCACCCGGCTCCGAGTAGGTGAGGTAAACATTGTGATCCTTGGCGTAGTGCGGTGAGAGGAACACTCCAAGCATGCCGCCCTGGCCCCGGTAATAAGAGGCTGGAACGTTTGCGACCGGAGTCTTCGCGCCCTGCGGCGTTACCAACACCATGCCACCGACCTTCTCCGTGATGAGCATTCGGGCGTCGGGCAGGAAGGCGATCCGCCAGGGCAGATTGAGGGTCGCTACCTGGACCATGTTGAACGGCACGGTGGCCTCGGGCTTCTGATCGCCTGCGTTGATCTGCGCAGGCGCATGGGTCGCTGCCAGAGCGAGACAAAGTCCCGCGATTACGAACCGATTCATCGAATCTTTCCTCAATTTTAGTGGATTGGGCTGGGGCCGGTGGTCCGGCTCGTTATCTCAAGGGGCGAACGTCATCGCATCGCCTGCACGTGACTCATAACTCTCGTTGGAATCGGCCGAGATCAGCGATCGGCGCCCATCTCCTTATAACACCTCGGCATGTCTGCTCTTCCAAGAGCCTGGACCGCTGCTGACGCGTCATGGATGGGGCAGGTTCTCCGGTTGCCTGCCGCCACGGAGGCGTTTGCCGAAGACGACGCCGATGGTTGTGCCGATCGATGCCGAGTGATCGCTGACGCCGAAACGAAGCCCACCGTCGATCCCGAAGGAGTCGCTGAACTGGCGATAGAACCCCCCGAAGACGTAGGTTCCGGGCGGGGTGTTAGAGGATGAGTTGTTCTGTCCGAAGACCTCCGCATAAAGGCGCGTCTCTTTCTGCAGGTGATAGCTGAGGGCAAACGACTGCTGACCGCCGTAGCTGCATCCGGATTCGCTTTGGCAGTTTGCCTGGACGAGTGAGCCGTTCACGATGACATCCAGGATGCCGTCCCTGCCGTAGTGGTGATTGACGAGCAGGATCACCTGCTGGCCGTAGTTCTGGATTCCACTGTCGGACGCGGTGGGTAGTTCAGCCTCGTACTGCAGGGCGACGCCGGGTGCCGCGCGGTGGTAGTCCTCTTTCTTGAACTCGACCTTCCCCCCGATCTGGATGGTTCCGATGCCCCGGGCGGTCTGATCCTGCTGCTGCTCCAGGCTGAAGGGCGACCATGCGAAGTCCAGACGCAGGCGCGGGAGTGGGGTGTAGTAGAAGGAGGTCGCGACCGTATGCTGCGCGCCAGGAATCTGCTGCGGGTAGGCGTCGTAGCCCGTCTCCACCTGCAGGACACCGGCGCTCTGGATCGCGGCGCTGTTGGCGATGGTGGGCCGGGTGGCACTCAGGTTGAGATCTTGCGCGCAGGCCTGACCAGTCAGCGCTCCGACTGCCAAGATGGTCAGGCGGAGCACGGCCACAGGAATCTTGTGGAAAAACGCGTTCCGGGGATCGTTCTGATGGCTCATCGTCCCTTTCAGGTTACGCGCCGGAGAGGCTTCGGGGGGAGTGTCTGGCTCAGGTGGTCTGGAAGTCGAGGCCCAGGTCGAGCGAGCGGACGCTGTGAGTCAGGGCACCGGAGCTGATGAGGTCTACCCCGGTGGCCGCGATGGCGGCGACGCGCTCGAGCGTGACGTTGCCGCTGGCCTCGACGAGGGCTCGTCCGGCGATGTGGGCTACGCCGGTTCGCATGTCTTCGAGGGAGAAGTTGTCGAGCATGATGGTGTCGACTTTTGCTGCGAGTAATGCATCGATCTGGTCGAGCCGGTCGACCTCGACCTCGATATGAGTGGTGTGGGGGATGCGCGTGCGGGCGTCGAGGAGGGCCTGGGTGAGGGCAGCGGGGCCCTGCCGGGCGAGGACGGCGAGGTGGTTGTCCTTGGCGAGAATCGCGTCCGAGAGCGAGAAGCGGTGGTTGTTGCCTCCGCCGCAGCGTACGGCGTAACGCTCGAGCGCGCGGAGTCCGGGGGTGGTCTTGCGGGTGTCGACGATGCGGGCCCTGGTTCCCGCGGTCTGGGCGACGAAGCGCGCGGTGAGTGTGGCGATTCCGGAGAGGCGCTGCGTGAAGTTGAGGGCGACGCGCTCGGCCTGAAGGATGGACCGGGCCGAGCCCTGGATGGTGGCGAGGAGTGCGCCGGTCTCGAAGGTGGTCCCGTCCTCGATGTGGAGGGTCACGACCAGGGTTGGATCGGTGAGGGTCATGGCGGCGGCGAAGAGCCGGGATCCGCTGAGGACGCCGGGTTCGCGGGGGACGAGGTGAGCAACGGCCTGGGCGTCGGGTGGGACGAGGGTCTGGGAGGTGATGTCGCCCCAGGGTGCGTCCTCGGCGAGGGCCATGCGGACGATGGGGTCGATGGTGGATTGGGGTAAGGGGGTCAACATAGAACCGGGACGCGATGGCCGAACGCCAGAGGGTGGGCCAGGGAGGCTTCGGTTCGGGGAAAGTCGGAGCGGAAGTGAGCTCCACGGGACTCTTCGCGGGCGGTGGCGGCGGCCACGAGGACGCGGGCCAGGGCGAGGAGGTTCGCGTCTTCCCGAGCCTGAACGGTAGTGCCCTCGGCGCGCCAGTTGCGGAGCTGGTTTGCGGCCTGGGCCAGGCCCTCGGCGTCCCGGACGATGCCGGCGTAGGTCCACATCAGAGTTTGGAGCTGGGTCCTGTCGAATGGGACGGCGCTGGGGGATTGCAGGTCCAGGGGAGCGGGGAAGGCCTCTTCGGAGGAGACGTGTGGGTCAAAACAGCAGGAATCCAGTTGGATGGGCGCGGGGGCGGGTTCACCGTTGAGCAGGGCGGCCGATCGCCAGGCGAAGACGAGGGATTCGAGGAGCGAGTTCGAGGCGAGGCGATTGGCTCCGTGGACGCCGGTGCAGACGGTCTCGCCGACAGCGTAGAGGCCGGGCAGGGAGGTGCGGCCGAAGGCGTCGGTGCGAATTCCTCCCATCCAATAGTGGGCCGCGGGCGTGACCGGGATGGGGGTGCGGGACCAGTTGAGGCCGTGGGCGCGGCAGGCGGCGTCGATGGTGGGGAAGCGTTCTCGGAGGAAGTCTTCGCCGAGTGCGGTGGCGTCGAGGAGGACGGGTTTGCCCTGCTGCTTGAGCATCTGGGCGGCGATGCCTCGGGAGACGACGTCGCGGGGGGCGAGCTCGGCTCCGGGGTGGACGTCCTGCATGAAGCGGTGGCCGTCTAGGTCGCGGAGGACGGCTCCGTCTCCGCGGACGGCCTCCGAGATGAGGAAGTTGCCCTCGATGGCGAGGGCGGTGGGGTGGAACTGGTAGAACTCGACGTCCGCCACCTGGGCTCCGGCGCGGAGGGCGAGGGCTACGCCGTCTCCGGTGGCGACGGCGGGGTTGGTGGTGTGGAGGAAGAGCTGGCCGGCGCCTCCGCTGGCGAGGAGGACGGTGTCGGCGGGGATCTGGCGGAGGGTGTTCTGCTCGTCGAGGACTTCGAGGCCGGCCACTTCGCCTTGATTCAAGATGAGATCGCAGGCGAAGGTGTGTTCGAGGACTTCGATGTTGGCCTGGCGGACGGCGCGGATGAGGGCGGATTCGATGGCGAAGCCGGTGGCGTCGCCTCCCGCGTGGAGGACGCGGGCGTGGGAGTGGGCGGCCTCCATGCCGCGGGCGAGTTCGCCGTTGTGCTGGTCGAAGCCGACGCCGAGGCGGATGAGGTCGCGGATGCGAGCGGGGCCTTCGGCGCAGAGGATCTCGACGGTGGCGCGGCAGTTGAGGCCGGCGCCGGCGCGGAGGGTGTCTTCGACGTGCTCCTGGACGGAGTCGTCAGGGAACATGGCCGCGGCGATTCCGCCCTGGGCGTAGCGGGTGTTCGATTCCGAAAGGCGTGACTTGGTGACGAGTGTCACGTAGTGCTTGCGGCTGAGCTCGAGCGATGCGATGAGACCGGCGATCCCGCTGCCTACGACGATGATGCGGCTGCCTGGTCCGGGAACGTTCATAAGGCTGGCCTTGCAGCCGGAGCGAGCGCGAGCATGCGTTCGAGGGCCACTCGGGCGGGGACGGCGACGGACTCGGGAACCCGGATCTGGTTGAGGACTTCTCCGCGTTCGAAGCCTTCGAGCACCCACGCGAGGTAGCCCGGGTGGATGCGGTACATGGTGGAGCAGGGGCAGACGACGGGGTCGAGGCAGAAGATGGTGTGCTGGGGATTCTGGTTGGCGAGGCGCTGGACGAGGTTGATCTCGGTGCCGATGGCGAAGACGGAGCCGGAGGGGGCGGCGGCGATGGCCTTGACAATGAAGTCGGTCGAGCCGCTCGAGTCGGCTGCGTCGACGACGTCCATCGGGCACTCGGGGTGGACGATGACGCGGACGCTGGGATACTGGGCGCGGGCGGCGGCGATCTGGCCGGTGGTGAAGCGCTTGTGGACGGAGCAGAAGCCGTGCCAGAGGAGGACCTTCGCGTCGCGGATCTGCTGCTCGGTGTTGCCGCCGAGGGGCTTGTTCGGATTCCAGGTTGGCATCTGGTCGAGCGGGATGCCCATCTTTTTCGCGGTGTTGCGGCCGAGGTGCTGGTCGGGGAAGAACAGGACGCGCTGCCCGCGCTCAAGAGCCCACTTCAAGACCTGCGCGGCGTTGGAGCTGGTGCAGACGACGCCGCCGTGCTCGCCGCAGAAGCCCTTGAGGGCGGCGGAGGAGTTCATGTAGGTGACGGGGATAACGGGCTGGAGGCCGTCTGCGGTGGGATCGGTCCCGAACACCTCTTCAAGTTCTTCCCAGCAGTCGGTGACGGATTCGAGGTCGGCCATGTCGGCCATGGAGCACCCGGCGGCGAGGTTGGGGAGGATGACGGACTGGTCGGGCCGCGAGAGCATGTCGGCGGTCTCGGCCATGAAGTGGACGCCGCAGAAGATCAGGGCCTCGGCGTTGGGTCGGGTTCGGGCGGCCTGGGCGAGCTGGAAGGAGTCGCCGACGAAGTCTGCGTACTGGATGACCTCGTCGCGCTGGTAGAAGTGGCCGAGGACGACGGCGCGGTCGCCGAGGGTGTGTTTGGCGGCGCGGATGCGGAGATCGAGCTCGGCGGCGGAGGCAGTGCGGTACTCCTCGGGGAGGACGCCCTGGCGGGGGGTGATGGCGGGGATTACGTCACGCTCGGAGGAGCCGGGGCCGTAGCCGGGCTGCGCGTCGAAGAGCCAGGGGGCGTCGGCGAGGCGGGAGTTACAGGTGGAACGGGCGGGGGAGTGGGACTCGCCGCTTAGAATCTCGTGGATGGTGACGTCGACGGATGACACGGGCCGATCCTCCATGCTGCGAACGCGCCGGGGAGGATGACCCCAGCGACATTGTGATGCCTGAAAAGGGTCATCCGATCCATTATCCGCGTTTGAGGTGGGGATTGCCAAGCCTGGGGAGAGGACAGAGTGGGCTGCTTGCGCGGACGCCGTGTTCGGAGATAGCGTCTACTTTTTGGGGGACAGGGCGATCGCCAGGATTCTGAGACACCGCTTGACGGTCGTGGGGCCAGTGGCCTGTACGGTAAACTGCTGATGTGCTTCGGAATGGCAGCAAGCAGGGTCAGTGGAGCACGGTCGCGGCGCTTGAGACGGGTTCGGTACTGCTTCAGCGTGCTGCGTCCCGCGCCCATCCCGGACGCAGCATGTTGTTTCAGAAGCCGACGCAGATCATTGAGGCGCGTCTGGTCGCAGATGTTCCGAGTGCCTTTTCCGCAATCGAGCAGAGGCTCGCGGAGGGATGTTACCTCGCGGGGTACATCGCCTATGAGGCGGGCCTCGCTTTGGAACCTGCTCTTGCCGATCTGGCATCCGCGCTGCCAAATGACGAGCCGCTCGTATGGCTGGGCTGTTATGGCCCCCCGGAACGATGTGAAGAATCCTTTCAATCGGACGCCACCGTGCTCGGCGCACCTCCAGTGAGTCTGCGTTACTCGTTCGAGCAGGAGGAGTATGAACGAAAGGTTGAGGTCGTTCGCGGCCTTATTGTCGCGGGCGAGACCTATCAGGCGAATCTGACCATGGACGTGGAGTGGGATTCCGCCGAGCCCCCCACAGCCATGTACGACCGTCTCCTGCGTGCCCAGCCAGTGCCCTACGCGGCTCTGTTGCATCCGAAACCGGGTTGGCACGTCCTGTCGTTCTCACCGGAACTGTTTTTTGAGCGCAGTGGAGATTGCATTGTGACGCGCCCAATGAAGGGTACCGCGGCGCCTGGAAGGGATTCCGCAGAGACCAGCGCGCAGATGGCGTGGTTACGCGCCGATGAAAAGAACCGCGCTGAAAATGTGATGATCGTTGACCTGATGCGCAGCGACCTTGGGCGCATCTGTCAGACGGGTTCGGTCCAGGTTACGAAGCTCTTCGACGTGGAGAGTTATCCGACAGTTCTGCAGATGACCTCGACGGTCGAGGGCAGGCTGCGGCAGGATATTCGCTATCGAGAGCTGTTCGCCGCCCTCTTTCCCTCCGGCTCCATCGTGGGCGCGCCAAAGATTCACACGATGCGCCTGTTGCATGCGCTTGAAGAGAGACGAAGGGGTGTCTACGCTGGGGCGATCGGCTACATCGCTCCGGGGGGAGAGGCCGAGTTTAACGTAGCGATCAGGACGGTTTCGTTGTGCGAGGGTAAGGCCAGGCTCGGTGTGGGATCGGGCATCACCTTCGATTCCGAACCCAAGCTGGAATATGAGGAGTGTCTGACCAAGACGCGGTTCCTGACGCGTGAGCCGGTGCCTGAGTTTCAGTTGATTGAGACGCTACTGCTGCAAGGGGGCGCGTTTACGTTTCTTGAGGAGCACCTGGAACGTATGGCCCACACCGCGGAGTACTTCGATTTCCTCTTTGATCCCACGCGTGTGAGGGCAGCGCTGCAGGATGCTGCGCGATCCTGGACGACAGGGGAGGTTGCCCGTGTGCGTCTGCTGCTCGACCGGCAGGGCATGGTGACATGCGAGACCACGAGCCTGAAGAGGGAAGATGGCCGCTCTGGCGCGCTTCTCCTTTGGCAAGAGCGGACTGTGGACAGCGACTGCTTTCTGCGACACAAGACCACACACCGGACAGTGTATGACGCGGCCTTCCGGCAAGCTCAGGCGCGAGGCTTCGCCGATTGCCTGTTTTCCAATACACGTCATGAGATTACGGAGTGCGCGATCCATAATGTGATCGTGCTGATCGCAGGCGAGTGGATCACTCCCCCGCTCGCGAGTGGCGTTCTGCCTGGGATCTACCGCAGGTACTTATTGGAGCGGTGCAAGGTTTCGGAGCGAGTCGTAACGTTTGGTGATTTGCTCAGCGCAGAGGAGATCTTGTTCTGTAACTCCGTGCGCGGGCTGCGGCGGGCAACAAGCATCATGGCGCAGTGTGACGACGGGGGCGCGGCTGAGACGATCTGGATCGGTGGGAGATCTCTTTGCGGAGTTCCGGCGTTCTCTGCACAAGAAGAGCAGACGAGACAGTACGAGGCGGAGCGCAAGAAGTAGAAGCTTGACTCACTGCGAGAGACGACGATGATGGTCTTCCGCGCGTATACTTACGCTGATTTGGGCCGTATCCGCGCTGTCTAACTGGAGAGCGGCACTGGAGAGAACGATGGGATCCGAGAGCGCGGTGCGGTATGGCTGACAAGGTCACGCTGGGGGTTTGTGGCGGGATCGCTGCCTACAAGGCGGCGGAGTTGGCGCGGGCGCTCCAGGAGCGCGGGCTCGACGTGCATGTCGTGATGACGAAGGCGGCGGAGGAGTTCATTCGACCCCTCACGTTTGCCTCGCTGACGGGGCACACGGTGATTACGTCGCTCTGGGAGGGTGAGGCTACGGGCGGCGCGGGGGCTCTGGGGGCGATCGAGCATGTTGCCGAGGCGGAGTCGACGAAGCTGCTTGTGGTGGCTCCCGCGACGGCCCAGACGATGGCCCGGTTTGCGCATGGGCTGGCGGATGATTTTCTTTCGACGCTCTACCTGGCGACGACGGCCCCGGTGATCCTGGCTCCGGCAATGAACGTGAATATGTGGCGGCATCCGGCGACGCGGGCGAATGCGGCGTTGTTGCGCGAGCATGGAGTCGAGATCATCGAACCCGGGAGCGGATACCTGGCCTGCGGGATGGTTGGGAGCGGGCGGCTGGCGGAGGTTGGCGTGATCGCCGACATGGTGGTGGCGCGGTTGGAGCGGCGACGGGAGCTGGAGGGGGAGACGGTCCTGATCACCGCCGGCGGAACCCGCGAGGCGATCGATCCGGTACGCTTCCTGGGAAATCGGTCTAGCGGAAAGATGGGCTATGCCCTGGCCGAGGCGGCGGCCGGGCGCGGTGCGAGGGTGATCCTGGTGAGTGCTCCGACGGCGCTCGATCGACCACAGGGGTGCGAGTTTGTCGCCGTGACGACGGCGGAGGAGATGGAGGCGGCAGTGATGGAGCACCTTCCGCGAGCCACCATGGTGATCGCCGCCGCGGCGGTGGCGGACTTCCGCGCCAGCCATGTGTCCGAGCGCAAGATCAGGCGCAACGGGGCGCTGACACTGACGCTCGAACCGACAGGGGATATCGTCCACCAGGTCGCAGATCGCCGGGTTCATGGTACGGTTGTAATCGCATTCGCCGCTGAGACCGAGGACACGGTCGAAAACGGTCGGGCGAAGCTTCTACGTAAGAGCGTGGATGCAGTGGTAGCGAACGACGTTTCACGGCCTGGCGTGGGCTTCGATTCCGACCGAAATGCGGCAGTGTGGCTGACCGCGGATACAACGGTGGAGATGCCAGAGAGTACGAAGGCAGTGCTGGCCGGGCGAATCCTGGACGAAGCGATGAAGCTCGCAGGCAGGATGCGGCTGGTGGAGATGGTCTGAGCGGCTCCGCTCTACTTCTAGAGCAGCTTGCCCGAAGTTATGAAGCGGGTGCCCACTGCACCCTACACCTTGAGCGAATCTGCTCTACGGCGCGAAGCGAGTCGTGTAGGTGGTGGCTGGGTCGAGTGGCTGGGTGATGACCTTCAGGTCGACCAACTGCTTGTACATCGCGCTCCAACGCTCGACCGTGAAGTGGCCAAGGTGCGAATCGACCGTTCCCGGACCGTCGATGAAGTGTTGGCGCCTCAGGGTATCCACGCTGAATCGCATCTGCTCGGGACTCATCGCGGGATTCAGCCGGGCGATCTCATCGTCGGTTCGAGTCGGATCCTTCAGATAGTCGCGCCAGCCCTGGAGTGAGGCGTCGACAAACTTCTGAACGATCTCAGGATGTTCGTTGAGAAAGCTTCGCGACGTGAAGAAGACCCGATAGGGCTGATAGCCGGTCGAACTGACGAGCAGCGTACGAACTCTGGCGCCGCCCTTTTCCGCGAAGTAGGGCTCGGAGGTTACGAAGGCCTGCTGAATATAGTTGGGGTCGGACAGAAAATTCGCGACACTGTACGTTGCAGGAATCTCACGGGTGTTGTGCAGGCTATACCGGCTTAGGAGATATTGGAACCAGATGGAGCCCGGCTTGACCGCGATGGTATGTCCCTCCAGATCGGCGAAGGTCTTTACCGGAGCATCTTCATGAACCATGATGGCCTGCGGATCCTGCTGCATGGTCGCGGCCACCGCTACCAGCGGGATGCCACGCGAGGCGAAGACCAGCACCTGGTCCGATGTTCCCATCGCGAACTGCGCCGCGCCACTTGCCACCTGTTGATGGCCAACGATGAACGGTCCTCCGGGCGCGACGGTGACATCGAGTCCTTGCGCCTTGTACAACCCTTCGAGCTGCGCCTGGTAGAAGCCTCCGATCTCGGGCTGCGGGTACCAATCCGCCTGGAGCGTGATCGGGATCAGGCCATTCCCGGCGTGCCGCCCCTTGCACCCCACACCCAGCAAGGCGAGGAGCAGGCAGGCAGGCCGGAGTGCAAGAGGGATTCGTCGTGCGCCGAGAAGCATGGGTTACTCCGGTTGCTGAAGGTAGCAAAAGAGTAGCATCCGCGTTGGCTGAACCTATCAGCTTGCTGTTAGAGCAGATTGCCCAATGGTGTGAAGTTGGGTGCCCCACCTTCGCGACACGTCTCATCGTCGCTAAGGTGGGACGGAGCGCCACGACACCTTACACCTTGAGCGAATCTGCTCTAAGGTCCAGCCAACTCAAGGCTCAGCCATGTGACGAAAGAGAGAAGATCCCCATCCATTCCGGACGCCGCCGCAATCTGCACGCCCGTGCCAAAGGTCTCGCCGACGAGGCTTCCCGGCAGCGCGACCGCTGGCAGCCCGCCCAGGCTGAACGGCGTGGTGTAGCGCAGGATCGCCTGCCGCACCGTGCTCTGGTCTGCATGGGGAAGCAGCCGATCCACCGGTGCGCACGGAAGCATCAGAAGATCGAAGCTCTCGAAGAGCTCCGCCATAGGCACCTTGAAGTGTTCGTGCCGCGTGCGCAGTCTGTCCACCTCGACCGCGGAGAGCGACGCGCCCCAGGCGAGCCGCTGCGCAATGGCTGGCTCGAAGTGTTCGAAGTGCCCACGATGCAGAATGGCCGCCTCGTGGGCCTGGATTCCAGAGAAGATCTCGATCGTATCGTTCCAGTAGGAGACGTCGACTTCGCCCAACTCGGCTCCCGCGCGCTCGAGCATCTTCTGCGATGCTCGATAGGTTGCCAGCGAAGATGGCTCGCAGTCATCCAGGAAGCTATCGGGCACGCACCCGATGCGGTATCGGCTCGCCGCTGGAATCGCCGGAATCCCGAACAACGTCCCAACCAGGAGAGCGGCATCGCGTGGGTCCGCGAAGAGCAGCCCGATCGTATCGAAGGATGGGGCAAGATGCGCGGCCCCTCGCCACAGCTCAGGCCAGCTCTTCCCAGCACTACGGGAACAGCGAAAGCCCACCAGCCCACACAGTGCCGCGGGAACGCGAATGGACCCACCCGTGTCCGTGCCGATCGCCGCCAGCGCCGAGCCCTCCTGCGCGCTCGCCGCCCCACCGCTGCTTGAGCCCCCTGTCAGCCGCGAGGCATCCGCCGGCTGAAGGCAGTCGCCAAAGTCGCGATTCTGCCCGGTGATGCCATACGCCAGTTGGTGGAGGTGCGTCTTGCCGGTGATCAGGCAGCCAGACTCCCGCAGCCGGGCCGCGACCGCCGAGTCTTCCTTCGCCGGCGGGTGAAGCTTTGCGTAAAGTCCCGAGCCGCAAGTGGTTACCGTGCCGGCAAGGTCGAAGCAGTCCTTCAGTGACACCGGCACCCCGTAAAGCGGTGGCCTCGATGCGGGGAAGCGCTCCGGAAGCGACTCTGCCTGCGCCACCAAATCCCCCGCGTCGAAGTGCAGATAAGTGTTGTGCAGCGCGTTCCGGTTGGCATGCGCCGCACAACTCCTCGCCACCTCAACGGGGGTGGTGGAGCCGTCGTTCAGGGCGTTCAGCAGGCGAGTCAGCGGTGATTCCAGTTCGGGCATGCGGGTCCTGTCGTTCTGGAGAGGTCGATGCGGTCAACCCGAAAATGGTTGACGCAAAGCCCCCGAGCGTTCAGACTCAAGCTTCCGGCGGCAAAATTCAAGTCACACCCTGGCACCCCCTGTCGCTGTTAGCCGGGGTCGTGCCGGGAACTACAGGAGGCGAATGGATTCCCTGGCAGAGATCGAGTTGAGCCGCAAGGCGGTTCCCGAACCCGAACCCCGTGACTACCGCCTTCGCCAGCACATTCTGTCGCCGCTCGAGACGCTCGCCCAGTCCGTCTCGACGATCGCCCCAAGCACCACCCCTACCATGACGATCCCGCTGGTTTTTGTGCTGGCCGGGAACGGAACCTGGCTCGCCTATGCCTTGGCCCTCGGCGCGCTCACCCTGGTGGCACTCTGCATCGCGGCGTTTGCACGCGACTCCGCGTCGCCCGGTTCGCTCTATGTGTACACCCGCATGACGCTGCCGCCTGCCTGTGCCGCGGTCGCCGCGTGGGCGCTGTTCTTCTCCTATGTGACCACCGCGTCCTCGGTGATCGGTGGCTTCATCGCCTACTCCTTCGTGGTGCTCGGCCGATTCGGGCATCACGTCTCACCGGTACTGGTGGCCTTCATCGGGGCGGCGCTCGCCATCGGCATCGCCTACCGCGACATCAAGATCTCGACCGAACTCATGCTATGGATTGAGGGCATCTCCGTCTGCCTCATCGCCATCGTGGTAGTCCCGCTGCTGTGGCGGCACGGCCTGCACATCGATCGTGGCCAGCTCCACCTCGTGAACGTATCGCCGATCGGCCTGCGCCTTGGAGTCATGCTCGCGGTGTTCAGCTTCGTCGGCTTCGAGAGCGCCACCACCCTCGGCGAAGAGGCCCAGGAACCCCTCACCACCATCCCCCGCGCGGTCATCCGCAGCGCCGTATTTTCAGGTCTCTTCTTCATCGTCTGCGCCTACGGCGAGGTGCTGGGCTTCCATGGTTCCCCCGTCGCGCTTGGGGACAATCCGGCGCCCATGCGCTACCTCGCCGCCGGGTCGCATATCGGATTCATCGCCCGCGTCATCGACGTCGGCGTCCTCGTCAGCATGTTCGCCGCGACCCTCGCCTGCGTCATCGCCGGAGCCCGCGTACTGATGCTGATGGCCCACCACGGCCTGTGCCACAAGAGCCTCGGCAAGACCCACGCCGAACACGACACACCAGGCCTGGCCGGCCTTCTCACCGGAGGCCTTGCCGTCATCCCCGCCGCGGTGCTCGCCGCACGCGGAGCCGGCGGTGGAGACATCTATGGCTGGATGGGATCGCTCGCCGTCTTCGGCTTCCTCACGGTCTACGGCATGGTTGCAGTTGCGCTGCCGATCCATCTTCGCCGCGTCGGTCGTCTCGACGCGGGAGGCGTCCTGCTGTCAGTCGCCGCGACGCTCGCGGCCCTCTGCGCTGCGCTGGGAACGCTCTTTCCCGTTCCACCGTCACCCTATCGCTACCTTCCCTACGTGTATGCGGTTTACATCGTCTGCGGCATGATCTGGTATGCCTACTCGACTCGTCAAAAGCCAGAGCCCGTCTGATTCCTCAAGCTCCGGACGGCGGCTGCCCGATGTCTTCGTTCCACACCGCGGGGTTCACCCGGATGTACTCCGCGAGCATCTCGACACAGGCTACCGAAACAAGATCGATCACCTCGATCCCGCACGACAGCAGCCACTCCACGCCGCCTGCGAAGTTGGTCGACTCGCCCACCACCACCGTGCGAAAGCCGAACTGCCGGACCAGGCCGCTGCAGTACCAGCACGGCGCAAGCGTCGTGACCATGATGAGATCGCCATACGATCGCTGACGTCCCGCCCGGCGAAAGGCGTCCGTCTCCCCATGAATCGAGGGGTCGTCCTGTTGCACGCGGCGATTCCGTCCTGAACTGATCAGGCGCCCGCCGCTATCGAAGATCGCCGCGCCGATCGGAATACCGCCCTCCGCCAGCCCGGTCCGCGCCTCACCCAGCGCCACCGCAAGCATCGAGCCGTAGTCGATCACTGAAAGTACCTTGTTCATAAGAGGAAGCATACCCCGTCCGCACCCCGCCCCACGCATCCTCCCATGTTAGATTGCAGCTATGCAGGTCCGAAAGGAATCGTCCCCGCTCGTCCACCCAAAGCGCGCCCGGAAGCTCCGGGACGAACAGTGCATGGCAGAGATTGTCCGCTTCACCGCTCGCACACTCGACACCCCGTCCCCCGTCCCCTTCGGAGCACTCATCGTCCATACCGCGACCGGCGAGAGGCTGATGCGCGCCGTCAACGCCGTACGCCGCGAGAACGATCCCAGCGCCCACGCCGAACTTCGAACCGTGCGCAAGGCCACACGTAGACTCGGAACGCCATCGCTCAAGGGATACACCCTGTACACCACCTGTGAGCCCTGCCCCATGTGCATGGCGAACGCCCTCTGGGCCGGGATCGACCGCGTCGTATACGGCGCCACCATCGAAGATGCGAGCCGCCACTGCCGGCAGATCTACGTCTCCGCCCGCACCCTGGTCAAGCGCAGCGACATGACCTGCGTGGTCGATGGACCGATCCTTCGCGACGCCTGCTATGCTCTTTTTACCCACCCGAATATGTTGAAGACGTTCGCAACCTGGAATCCCCGTCCCTGACTGAAGAGACCCTGAAACCGCAACAAGGAAGACGACGAGATGAGCCGATGACTCCATCCGATCTTGCCGCCATCACCCTCTGCGTCGAAGACCCCGACCGCGTCATCACCACGCCGCAGATCGTCGAACGGCTCTCCCGCGACTTCTACTGGTACTCGCCGATCCTCAAGAAGCTGCTCGACGATAAGGTCGCCGAGGCAGTCATCCAACCCATCTCCGTCGATGAGGTGCAGCGTGTGCTCGCCTGCTGCTATGCCCGCGAGATTCCCGTCACGGCTCGCGGTGCAGGTACAGGAAACTATGGCCAGGCGATTCCGCTCCACGGCGGAGTAGTTCTCGATCTCGCCCGCATGGATACCCTCGAGTCCATCACCGAAGATGGTGTCGCGATCGCAGGCCCCGGAGTGCGTCTCGGCGTCATCGAGAACGCAGCCCGCGCCACCGGGTGGGAGCTGCGCTGCTATCCCAGCACCATCGTCAAGGCGTCCATCGGAGGCTTCCTGGGAGGCGGTTCCGGAGGCATCGGCTCAGTCGCCCACGGCGGCCTCCGCGACCTCGGAACCGTTCGCGCCATCGAGGTCGTCACCATGGAGGCCGTGCCCCGCGTCATCCTTCACGAGGGCGAGGCTGTCCACGAGATCCTTCATGCCTGGGGAACCAACGGAATCATCACCCGGGTGTGGCTCGCTCTCACGCCCGCGGTCGAGTGGGCCCAGTGCGCCATCGCCTTCCCGACCTTCGAGGAGGCCTTCACCTTCAGCGAGAAGATCGCCACCGAGCCCGCCTGGACCAAGCGCCTGGTCACCACCTTCGAGTGGCCCATCCCATCCTGCTTCGCCCCCATCCTGCGCATCACCAGGGAGGGCAAGTCGCTGGTCTTCTTCATGATCGCAGCCGCCCAACTCGAAGCGCTCGAACATGCCGCCCGCACCGCCGGCGGAGAGGTCACCCTCGCCGCGCCCTACACCGGACTCCGAACCATCCCGCTGCTCTCCGACTACACCTGGAACCACACTACCCTGTGGGCCATCAAGCAGGACCCCGCCTATACCTACCTGCAATGCGGCTTCAGTCCGACCGAGGCCCGCAGCCAGTTCGCGCAGCTTCGCGAGCGCTTCGGCCAGGAGATCCTTTTCCACCTCGAATTCATGAAGACTGGCAAGGGCATCGTGATCCCCGGCTCCATCCCGCTCGTACGCTTCACCACCGAAGAGCGTCTGAATGAGATGATCGACTTCTGCCGGTCCATCGGCGTCAGCGTCGCCAACCCGCACAGCAATCACGTCGAGGGTGGAGGCCGCTATCGCGAGGACAACATTCAACTCATGGCCAAGCACAAGTACGACCAGCGCGGCCTCCTCAATCCCGGCAAGATGATCACCTTTCAACCGCAGGATGAGACGCATCCGCAAGAGGTTGTATAACCATGCACACCTGGATTCCAGCCGAGCGCAACTTCGCCTATCTCACCTGGAAGCAGGTCGAGGCTCTCCCCAAGGATGCACTGCTCATCCTGCCAACCGCCGCCATCGAGCAGCACGGCCCGCACCTTCCGCTCGCCACCGACACCCTCATCAACAACCTGCTGCTTGGGAAAGCACTCGCCAGGCTCCCCGCCGAATTGCCGATTTATGCTTTGCCGCCTATTTGTTACGGAAAAAGTAACGAACACATTGGCTTCCCCGGAACACTTTCTGTCTCCGCGACCACCTTCATGGCGGTCATCCGCGATATCGGCTCGTCGCTGGCCTCGGCGGGATTTCGCAGGCTTGTACTCTACAACACGCACGGCGGCAACAGCTCGCTGGTCGATGTCATGGCACGCGACCTCCGCGCCGAGTTCAACCTCCGCGTCTTCTGCCTGTTCGGCTCAGCCGGAGCAGCCTTCACCGGTCTTGGCGCACAGGAAAAGGCCTACGGCTTCCACGCCGGAGAGATCGAAACGGCCTTCCTCCTGAGCGCGACCCCCGAACTCGTCAATACCTCCGAGTACACCGTCAACTACATCGCCGACATCGCCTCGCCCGAGCTGCTCAAGCCCGAAAACGCCTCCGCCACCTTCGCCTGGCTCACCCGCGACATCGCCCCCAGCGGAGTCATGGGAGATCCCCGCCCCGCCACCGCGGAGAGCGGAGAACGCTGGGTTGCGGAGGCGTCCACGAAGATCGCGGCAGCCCTTGAAGCCATGCTGCGCTACCAGAATCACTTCCAGCCATGAGCAATCCCATCAGCACTGCCGACCTCATCGACTGCGGCGCCGGCGTTCGTCTCGAGCGCCGCGTCCCATGCCGCATGGGTGATGGCGTCACCCTCTACGCCGATCATTACTATCCACCCCGGCCCGGTCCCAATCCCACCCTTCTGATGCGCCAGCCCTATGGACGCGACATCGCTTCGACCGTCGTCTACGCCCATCCCACCTGGTTCGCCCGCCACGGCTACAACGTCGTCATCCAGGATGTTCGCGGTCGCGGAGACTCCGAGGGAACCTTCTATCCCTTCCGCGAAGAGCAGGCCGACGGAGCCGAGACCATCGCCCAGATCCGCACCCGCCCCGAGGCCAGCGGCATGGTCGGCATGTACGGATTCTCCTACCAGGGCGCGACCCAGCTTCTCGCCGCGGCCGCCCAGCCCGAGGGCCTCCGCTGCATCGCCCCCGCCATGACCGCCTGCGATCTCTATCGCGGATGGTTCTATCGGAATGGAGCGCTCCGGCTCGCCTCCACCCTCGGCTGGGGTCTGCAGATGCTCAAGGAAGACGCCCGCCGCCTCGACCTGCGCCATGAGAGCGATCTCCTCGAACGCGCCTGGGCCAACCTTCCCGCGCAGTTCCTCGAAACCCCCTACTCCGCCCATCCCGCCCTCCAGTCCCGCACCCTCCCCACCTACCTCCGCGACTGGATCGAGCACGATATCCCCGGCCCGTTCTGGTCGGCCCTCGACGTCAGCCGGCAACTCGAAAAGATCAACATCCCCGCCCTCCACGTCTCCGGCTGGTACGACACCTACCTTGGAGGAAGCATCGACGGATTCCTCTCCCTCGCCTCCTCAAGGGAAGACCAGTACCTCGTCGCCGGGCCCTGGATCCACATTCCATGGGGAGACCGCATCGGCCCCCACCACCTCGGCCCCGACGCCAACCTCGACACCGACGCCCTCCTCCTCCGCTGGTTCAATCACTGGCTCAAAGGCTCCGGCGAGTTCGACCACGAGCCCCGCATCCGCCACTTCGCGCTCAACGAGAACCGCTGGCACGCCGCCGACACATGGGCCGGCGACGCCACCCGCATCCTCTATCTCCATAGCGACGGCCGAGCCAACTCCAGCAAGGGCGACGGCACCCTCGACGCACATCCGCCATCGCAAGCCGAAGCTCCCGACCTCTTCGTCTACGATCCCGAGGTCCCCGTCCCCGCCCCCGGCGGCCTCACAAACGCAAGCGGCCCATCGAACCAGGCCGTCCTCGAACTCGGTAACAACCTTCTCGCCTATACCACCTCACCGCTCGCCCATCCCGTCCACGTCTTCGGAGCGCCCGAGATCCATCTCTACGCCGCGACGTCCGCGCCACAGTCGGACCTCGTCGCCAAGCTCATCTGCGTCAAGCCCACCGGCGAAGCGATGTTCGTCTCCATCGGCATCGCCCGCAGCCAGACGCTGTTCCCATCGCCCCCAGTACCCGATACCCCAGGGCTCTGGCGCTTCCAGCTTGAACCAACCTCCTGTGTCTTCGCCCCCGGCGACCGCCTTCGCATCGAGATCGCAAGCAGCGCCTACCCTCTCTTCGACCGCAACCCCGCCAACAATGTCGCTCCCCGCAACGCCGACTCGTGGAACTGGCGCCGATCCACCCAGACCATCTTCCACGACCCGCACCATCCCTCCGCGATCCACCTGCCGGTTATCACCCAAGGGGCGACAGCACGATGAGCTCAACCCGCGTGCCGGCAGTCGCCCTCGACCGTGTCTCCAAGCGCTTCGGCCAGGGCGCGCCCGTCCTCGAGAACATCTCCGCCACCATCTCTCCGGGCGAGTTCGTCAGCGTCATCGGGCCCTCCGGCTGTGGCAAATCCACCCTCCTCCGCCTCGTCTCCGGCCTCAGCCCGATCAGCTCAGGCCAGATCCTCGTCGACGGCATGACGCCCATCAATGCCCGCGAGATCGTCTCCTTCATCTTCCAGGACCCCACCCTCCTGCCCTGGCGCACCGTCCAGGCCAACGTCGGGCTCGGCCTCGAACTTGAAGGCGCAGCCCGCGATAGCCGCCACGCCGCCGTCGACGGTCTCCTCCAACTCGTCGGCCTGACGCACGTGAAAGACGCCTACCCGCGCCAACTCTCTGGCGGTATGAAGATGCGCGTCTCCATCGCCCGCGCCCTCGCCGCCAGCCCCCGTGTCCTGCTACTCGACGAGCCCTTCGCCGCCCTCGACGAGATCACCCGCGACCGCATGAACGAAGAGCTTCTTCGCCTGCACCGTCAGCAGGCCTGGACCGTCCTCTTCGTTACCCATTCCGTCGCCGAGGCCGTCTTCCTCTCGAACCGCGTCCTCATCCTTGCGCCTAATCCTGGCCGCATGCAACACGACATCCCCATCGACCTGCCTGTAGACCGCACTCCCGAGGTCCGAAACTCCGAGGCCTTCGACACGCTCGTCTCCCACATCTCCCGAAGCCTGCGCGAGACCCACGCGGTGCCCACACCATGAACCCGGCCGTGAACGCGAACATCAGGCGCCAGGGCACCACCCTCCTCACCGCCATCGGCATCTTCGCCGCGCTACTCCTCCTCTGGACCGCGGTCATTCATCTCTTCGCCATCCAGCCCTACATGCTGCCCACACCCATCCGCGTCGCCAGCGCGGGCTGGGCGCGCCTGCCCTCGCTCCTCACCTCGCTCGTCATCACCGCCGCCGCCGCCACCCTTGGCCTGCTCGCGAGCATCGTCGTGGGCCTCCTCGTCGCGCTCCTCTTTGCCCAGTCAACCTGGCTCCGCCGCATGTTCTATCCGTACACCATCCTCCTCCAGACCGTCCCCATCATCGCCATCGCCCCCCTCATCCTCATGTGGGCAGGCCCCGGAATCGCATCCGTGGCGTTGGTCGCCTTCATCATCTGCCTCGCTCCCATCATCGCCAACACCACTCAGGGCCTCATCAGCGTGGAGCAGAACCTCATCGATCTCTTCCTCATGAACAAGGCGTCCCAGGCCCAGATCCTCCTGAAGCTCCGCCTTCCCCACGCCCTCCCGTCCCTCTTCACCGGAATCCGCATCGCCAGTGGAATCGCCGTCATCGGAGCCATCACCGGAGAGCTCTTCGCCGGTTCCGCCCGCGTCGGCGTCGGAGGAATCGGATACGCCATCCAGTACGCCAACGCCCAGATGGAGACCGACTACCTCTTCGCCCTCGTCGCCGCCGCCACCGCCCTCGGTTTCAGCTTCTTCTTCGCCGTCATGTTCCTCGAGTGGCTCTTCCTCCATCGCTGGCACGAGTCCGCCCGCACCACCACCGAAGACTAGAGCAGATTCGCTGAAGGTGTGAAGTTGGGTGCCCCACCTTCGGCGCA
>JAMFSC010000162.1 GCA_026225095.1 bacterium | reverse complement strand
CCGGCTCGCGCAGCAAGCCGTCGCAGTCGATCCCGTTACCCTGGATCAAATCATCCATCCCGATGCGAAGGAAAAGACGAAACCACAACCTGTTGGGCCTACCTGAGTCGAGCAGATACCTATCTTGATCCAATCTAAGGTCATCTCGCGTTGCGGTGTAAACGCTCGCCTCTGCACTCCCTCTGACCGGAGTCGCTCCCATCTGAGGGGGCCCTGCGATCAGCCGAGAGCTTTTTCCCACATTGCCTGCGATGTGAGGATCTTAACCGGACCGTACGTTGGGTCAGATTAGTAAAATGCCGGTTTCTTGACATGGCGGTTCGGTTACGCGATGCTTAGGGGCTAGGCATCTTCGGGAGTTGGTCGCGGCGGTGTGTCTGTTTGCGGCTGATTTTTGTGTGGGTGCCGGGTGGCCGGAGCTTGAGGATGGTCGGTCTGCCTTGATTGGGATGATTTGAGACGGGGTTTCGATGCTTGGGATGTGGTTGCAGTTTAGCGGCGGTGGGCTGGCGAGCTATGGCCAGTTGCTTTTGCCCATTGCTTTCTTCGGTTTGCTCTATTTTTTGATGATCAAGCCTAACCAGGACAAGCAGAAGAAGTGGCAGACGATGCTGGGCGAGCTGAAGTCCGGGGACAAGATTGTGACCAGCGGCGGGCTGAAGGGCACGGTGCTCTCGGTCAAGGACGATGCGGTGGTGCTGCGGCTGCCTCCGGATGGATTGAAGGTTGAGGTGGTGAAGAGCTCGATTGCTTCGGTTACTACGGCGGATGGGGCTTAGGTTTTCGCTGGGAGTGCAAGGGCAAGGACAAGGACAATGACAGACGCAGATCCCCTTCGGGGATGACAGACAGAAAAGCAAGGGCTAGAGCAAGAGCGAAATACGGGGGTCTCTCCACTTCGCTTCGCTTCGGTCGAGATGACGAACTTTTGGGCGGTAGACGGTAGCAGCGGCAGGACGCTTCAAATCACGGGAAAAAGGAAGAAAAGGGCTGGGCGTGGGACCTGAGGATGGGTTCGGCGGGCTGGGTCCGAAATAGAGATTATGTTCAAGAATCTGGCCGGTAAGACGGGGTTCATCGTTGCTGTTCTCGCTATTTTTCTCTACGGGATCGTCTATGGATTCAATCCGCCGCGGCTTGGGTCGCTGAAGACGCTGCTGGCGAACAATATCCACCTGGGGCTGGACCTAAAGGGGGGTACGCACCTGGTGCTGGCGGTGCATGTGGCGGAGGCGGTGAACTCGGCGACGGACCGGGATGTGGCGCGGATTGAAGCGGCGCTCGGGACGGCGGGGGTGGCCGGGGTGACGGTGGGGAAGATCGATGCGGCGCATCCGGAGACGATCTCGGTGACGGGGGTTCCGGTGGCGCAGGCGGGCGCGGTGCGGGGGGTTCTGCAGGGATCGGACTACCAGATCTATGACCTTTCGAATCAGTCGGATGGCAGCTACAAGCTGACGATGAAGCATCAGGCGGTGACGGACCTGGAGGCTCGGACGCTGGATACGTCGATTGAGACGATTCGGCAGCGGATCGACACGCTGGGGGTGAGCGAGCCGGAGATTGGGAAGTACGGGCTGGGGGATAACGAGATCCTGGTGGAGCTGCCGGGGGTGGATAATCCGGGGCGCGTTGAGGAGATTATCCAGTCGACGGCGAAGCTGGAGATTCATGCGGTGGTGGGTGGGCCGTGGACGAACGACCAGGAGGCTCTGCAGGCGAACCAGGGGGTGATTCCTCCGGACTCGATTTTGATGCATGGGAATGCGACGGCTACGTCTCCGGACCAGGTTTATCTGTTGAAGCGGGCGAGCGAGGTGGAGGGTACGGACTTCCGCGATGCGCAGCCCTCGCAGGATGTGAACGGACGGCCGAATATCACGTTCAACCTGACGACGGAGGCGGGGGATCGCTTCTATAAGTACACGAGCGAGCATAGTAAGGACTCGGCTACGCCGGGGGCGATGGCGATTGTGCTGGATAACAAGGTGCGCGAGGTGGCTTCGATCAACTCGGCGATCCGGGATCGCGGGGAGATTGAGGGCGGATTTACGAAGGACCAGGCGAACGATCTGTCGCTGATGTTGAGGACGGGGGCGCTGCCGGCTTCGATCTCTTATCTGGAGACGCGGACGGTTGGGCCGAGCCTGGGTGCGGCTTCGATTCGGCAGGGTGTGATCGCGGCGGTCGCGGGGCTGATCGTGGTGATGATCTTTATGTTGGTCTATTACCGCGAGGCGGGGATCAATGCGGACTTGGCGCTGTTGCTGAACTTGCTGATTCTGCTGGGGTTCATGGGCTTTACGGGGGCTACGCTGACGTTGCCGGGGATTGCGGGAGTGATCCTGACGATCGGTATGGGCGTGGACTCGAATGTGCTGATCTTTGAGCGGATCCGGGAAGAGCTGAGGCTGGGCAAGACGGCGGCGGCGGCGGTGAAGGAAGGGTTTGCGCATGCGTGGACGACGATCGTGGATACGCACGTGACGACGATCGTGTCGGCGGCGATCCTGTTCCTGTTCGGGACGGGGCCGGTGAAGGGATTTGCGGTGACGCTGACGGTTGGGCTGTTCGCGAACCTGTTTACGGCGGTGTTTGTGTCGCGGCTGATCTTCGACACGATTCTGGAGAAGAAGGACCGGACGGCGGCGCTTTCGATCTAAACACCCTTTTGGGGTGAGACTAGCTTCAGGACATGATGTGGCGGGCGCTTTGGGCGCGGCCAAGAGGATGGGACGACGTGGAACTGTTTCGGGGTACGCATATCGACTGGCTGGGGAAGAAGTGGTTCTTCCTTGGATTTTCTTTGATCTTTTCGGTGGCCGGGGTGCTGTCGATGTTGTTCTGGCACGGCGTTCCGCTGGGCGTGGACTTTCGTGGGGGCACGCAGGTGACGGTGCGGTTCGATGCGGCTCCGAATGATGACCATATCAGGACGGCGCTGGAGCTGGCGGGGATTCGCGACTCGCGGAGCCAGCGGATCTCGGACCCGAGCGGGAACTCGGCGAATGAAGAGGTGATCTCGCTGCCGGAGCAGAAGAATGAGGCGAGCGAGGACCAGGGGCGGGCGGCGATCGAGCGGGCGCTGACGGCGAACTACCATGACTCGGGATTCGTGGTGCAGAAGGTGGATATTGTGGGGCCGACGGCGGGCAAGCAGCTGCAGAAGCAGGCCTGGTTTGCGACGGGATACTCGTTGGTGGGGATGCTGATTTACCTTTGGTTCCGGTTTGAGTTGATCTACGGCGTGGCGGCGGTGGTGGCGGTGTTTCACGACACGCTGATTACGGTCGGGGCGTTCTCGCTCGCGAACAAGGAGATCGACCTGACGGTGATTGCGGCGATTTTGACGCTGATCGGGTACTCGATGAACGATACGATCGTGGTCTTCGATCGGATCCGGGAGAACCTGGCGGTGAGTCGTCGGGAGACGCTGGCGGATGTCGTCAACCGGTCGATCAACCAGACGCTGAGCCGAACGGTGCTGACCTCGGGACTTACGTTTTTGACGGTGCTGAGCCTGTTCCTGTTTGGCGGCGCGGTACTGCATGGGTTCTCGTTCGCGCTGGTGGTGGGAATTCTGATCGGGACGTATTCTTCGATCGCGGTGGCGGCTCCGATGCTGGTGGCTTACCAGGACTGGCGGGCGGCGCGGGGCAAGGCTGCTTCCTTGCCGGCGGGTCGGGCAAAGGTTTAGGGCCGAATTTTTCGGGAACGGACGGCGGGGATCTTATGGTCCTCGCCGTTTTTCTCATTGTGCGGGGCCGTTTTCGGGAAGATTCGCCACGTGGTTAAGAATTCGGGAACTCTGGAACAAACTTTGAATCTCCGGTGTCTAAGGATAGTAGCTCTTCCTCCAAGTAAAGAGGCTGCCCATGTTTGAAAGCTCTCTGATGGAATCCGGCGGGCAGTTGAAGACCAAGTCCAAGTACTGGATGATTGGGACCTTTGCGCTGAACGCCACGATTCTCGGCATCATGATTTTGATTCCGCTGTTGTATCCCGAAGCGTTGCCGAAGACGGCGATGACCTCGATGCTGACGGCGCCGCCACCACCTCCACCCCCACCTCCGCCGCCACCTCCGGCACAGGTGATCAAGCCGATCAAAATGGTCTCGGAGATCGACCAGGGCCTGCACGCGCCGACGAAGATTCCGAAGGACATCAAGATGTTGAAGGAAGATGCCGCGCCCCCGCCGCAGGTGGCTGGAGTTGCTGGCATGGGAAGCATGGGAGGCTCGGCAGGTGGTGCGCTGGGCGGCGTGATGGGTGGCATCGGCACGGGGCCACCGGTCGTCGTGAAGGCTGCTCCGCCACCGAAGCCGGCTGGTCCGCAGCGTGTATCGAGCGGAACTATGGCTGGTATGTTGATTTCACGGCCTGATCCGGTGTATCCGCCGATCGCAAAGGCAGCCCACGTTTCGGGAGCGGTCATCCTTCGCGCAACCATCTCGAAGACGGGCACGATCGAAGGTCTGACGGTCGTCAGCGGTCCCCAGATGCTTACGGGCGCTGCGATGGATGCAGTCAAGCGCTGGAAGTACAAGCCGTACCTGTTGAATAACGAGCCGACGGAAGTCGACACGACGGTCACGGTGAACTTTACATTCGGTGGTGGCTAAACAGCTACTGCAACGTCTTTCGTCTGGAGCCCGGCCTGTGTCAAAGGGCTTGGCTCCGGAACGAGTCCAGGGGCTGCAAGTCCATACCTAACGACCGACTTTTATAGTCCGGAGGAAAGATTCCAGTGATTCTCGCTCATCTCACGCAACTCGCCCACGTTCCCGCCTCCCTCGCGCTGTACTTCCAGGAAGCATCCGGTCCGAGCTTCAGCATCATGGGTCTTCTGCAGAACATGGGCTGGCCGGCACGTATCATCGCGCTGATCCTGTTCATCATGTCGATCTGGTCGCTGGCTGTGATCATCGACCGCTACCTTTACTTCTCGGCAGCACGTTCTCAGTCGCGTGAGTTTGCTCCCAAGGTTGCGGGCGCACTGAAGGATGGCCGTCTGGATGAGGCGATCAAGGTTGCGGATCGCAGCAAGAAGTCGCACCTCGCGGAAGTCGTCACCGCCGGTCTGCAGGAGTTCCGCAGCTTCGGTTCGGGTGGCAGCATCACCGAGGCCCAGGTTGAGAGTTCCAAGCGCGCCCTCGAGCGTTCGGAAGCCATCGTCCATGCCAAGCTGAAGCGCGGCCTGGGTGGTCTGGCGACGATCGGATCGACGGCCCCGTTCATCGGCCTGCTCGGCACCGTCATCGGAATCCTGAACGCCTTCCAGGCGATCGCGACCCAGAAGACCTCGGGTATCGGCGCTGTGGCCGGCGGTATCTCGGAAGCCCTGGTTACGACCGCGTTCGGTCTGTTCGTCGCCATCCCCGCCGTGATGACCTTCAACTTCTTCACGAACAAGGTCGAAGCGTTTGACGTCGAGATGGATAACAGCTCGAGCGAACTGATCGACTATTTCATCAAGCAGGGCCACCGCTAAACCTGGCGCGGGCGGGCGACCGCCAAGCGAAGAGGCGACTGTGATCAATGGGGGATGTCGGGGCAGCATGGCTCCGGCGGCCCCCGAAGATCCGAAGACCGGAGGAATCCGCAAAGGTCGGGATCGCAGGAATTCTGATTCATTTCGAAGCAGCGTCGCAGCCGGATGCGGAGTGAGACATGGGAATCAACAAGCGGGACGAAGGTAAGAAGGTCAACTCGAACATCAACGTGACGCCGATGGTGGACGTCATGCTGGTCCTCCTCATCATCTTCATGGTCATCACGCCCATGTTGAACAACAAGGTGAACGTTGACCTCCCGAAGGCCGATTCGGCTACGGTGATGGAAGACGCGAACAAGGAAGATGCGGTCGTGGTTGCCGTGACGCGCGACGGCAAGACCTATCTCGGAGGTGACCAGGTCACGCTGGACGATATTGGCGCGAAGATCTCGGCGTTGCTTGAAAAGAAGACCAGCAAGAAGGTCTATATGCGGGCGGACATCCGCGCGAACTACGGCAAGGTGATGGATGCGGTCGACGGTGTTTGCTCGGCAGGTGTGAGCGAGCTGGGCCTTTTGACCGAGCGGCATGATGACGACGCACCGGCTCCCAAGAAGTAACCGGATCTTGCCGGTCGAAGAGATAGTTAGCAGGGAACGTGTAGATCGGCTCTTCCAAGGAACGGCCGTATTGAGGAGATTGCTATGGGAATGGGTGGTGGAGGTACAGGCGGCGCGGTTTCAGAGATCAACGTGACCCCGCTTATCGATGTCCTGCTGGTGCTGCTGATCATCTTCATGGTCATCGTGCCCGTGGTGCCGCGCGGTCTGGATGCGCTGGTCCCGCAGCCGCCGAAGAACAAGAGCCAGCCGCAGGAGAACGATCGTACGATTGTGGTTCAGGTCTTCTCGAATGGCGGTGGTGAACCTTCTTACAGGATCAATGAGACCCCAGTTGCGAAGAGCGCGATTGAGTCTCAGCTGGCGGGACTATTTGCGGCCCGGCAGGAGAAGGTCATGTTCATCCAGGGCGACAAGGATCTGGACTTCAATAAGATTGCCGAGGTGATCGACTATGGACATCAGGCCAGCGTCGATAATATCGGACTGATCACGCCACGGGTTGAAGCTGGCCAGTAGTTTGGAAGAAGTGACGGTTTTGAGGATCACGGGCGTTGAACGTAGTTACGTTTGACGCCCGTGATCCATTGAGTGTCAGGACTATCGGAATGGGTACTGGCCGACAAGCTGCACGCCCCTCGCAGTGTGCAACGAACGACCGAAGCCTCTGAAGGACAATAGCCCACCGACTCAATCGGTTCGGCTATGGTTCGAAGGCTCACGAACGTTTCGTTATGCAGGACCACGAGGAGGATGTGATGGCTATGAACTCAGGAAACAAGGTTGGTGCCGAGATCAATGTGACTCCATTGATCGATGTGCTTCTGGTGCTGCTGATCATCTTCATGGTCCTGGTGCCGATTGCGCCCAAGGGGTTGGCGGCGGCGGTTCCTCAGGATGGCAAGTCAGAGCAGGCGGGGGCGTCACGGGTCATCGTCGTCGAGGTTGAGGCGGATGGGCGGGGCGACGCTACATACAGGATCAATGCGGCTGCGGTGAGCAGGGATGGGCTGGAGTCCGCGCTCAGGACTGTGCTGGATTCTCGGCAGGACCGGACGATGTTCGTGCGCGGCGACAAGGATCTGGCTTACAGCCAGATGGCTGAGGTGATCGACGTGGCTCATCGGGCTGGCGCGGATCGGGTTGGGCTGATCACGGCTGGGGCTCTTCGGAAACAGTAGGACCCGGGTCGTCGGGGGGATCAGGCTAATTCTCCTTGAGGTGTGGTTCCGCTCCTTCGAGCGGATTGGGGAATGGTATAGAGTCCGTGGCCCGGTGCTGTGGCGGCTGGCCCACCTTAGGCGTGGTGAAACATTGCGCCGAAGGTGGGGCAAGCAACTTCATACGAACAGGCAATCTGCTCTATAAACCGGGCCTTCAGCCCTGGAGACCGCAGGGATTGGAGAACAGCAAGAGGCGCTCAGAGTACGGCGGCTCGCGTGGTGCGGGAATCCAACGTACACTTTTCGAGAGGATGAGACGCGTGATCGGAAGGCTTGCGGGGAAGACTGCGCTGGTAACGGCTGCGGGACAAGGAATCGGGAGGGCTTCGGCGCTGCGGTTCGCGGGCGAAGGAGCTACGGTGTGGGCGACTGACATCAATGGGGCTGCGCTCGCAGCGCTGGCTGCGGAGTGTCCCGGGTTGAAGACGCGGATGTTGAACGTTCGGGATGCGAGTGCGGTGTCGACGATTGCGGCTGATCTGGGCGCTGTCGATGTGCTGTTCAACTGTGCTGGTTACGTTCACCAGGGGGATATTCTGGCTTGCTCGGAAGAGGACTGGGCGTTCTCGGTCGACCTGAATGTGACGGGATGTATCGGATGTGCAGGGCGTTTCTGCCGGCGATGATCGCGGCGGGAAGAGGCTCGATCGTGAATATGTCGTCGGTGGCTTCGAGCATCAAGGGCGCTCCGAACCGGTTTGTGTATGGGACGACGAAGGCCGCGGTGATCGGGTTGACGAAGGCGATTGCGGCGGACTTTGTCGGCAAGGGGATTCGGTGCAATGCGGTTTGTCCTGGAACGATTGAGACACCATCGCTGGGCGAGAGGATCGCCGCTTTGGGCGATGTTGCAACGGCGAGAGCTGCGTTTGTGGCCCGTCAGCCAATGGGAAGACTTGGAAGAGCGGATGAGATTGCGGAGCTCGTGCTTTATCTGGCTTCGGATGAGTCTGCGTTTACGACGGGGCAGACGCATGTGATCGATGGTGGTTGGAGCAACTAAGGCGTATGCGCAAAATACAACAACAGGAGATGCGATGAAGCTGGTTCGGTATGGGGTTCGAGGAGCGGAGAAGCCGGGGATCGTGGCGGGGGATGGGTCCCTGCGGGATCTTTCAGGGGTTGTGGGGGATTTGGCGGGGGAGGCGCTCACGGCCGAGGGGCTCGACCGGCTGCGGGTTTTGGATCCGATGACGCTGCCCAGGGTGGAGGGCGAGGTAAGGTTCGGGCCGTGTGTGGGTCGGGTGGGCAAGTTCGTGTGTATCGGGTTGAACTATGCGGATCATGCGGCGGAGTCTGGCGTTGCGGTTCCGAAGGAGCCGGTGGTGTTCATGAAGGCGACCTCGGCGATCATGGGGGCGAATGACGATGTTGTGATTCCGCGCGGGTCCGAGAAGACGGACTGGGAGGTGGAGCTTGGCGTGGTGATCGGCAAGGAGGCGAAGTATGTGACGGAAGAGGATGCGCTCTCTTACGTTGCGGGCTATTGCGTGGTGAACGACCTTTCGGAGCGGGCCTTTCAACTGGAAGGGACCGGGCAGTGGGTGAAGGGCAAGAGCGCGGATACGTTTGGGCCGATTGGGCCGTACCTGGTGACGGCGGACGAGGTTCCCGATCCGCAGAACCTGACGCTCTGGCTCGAGGTCGATGGCCATGAGTATCAGCGGGGGTCGACGAAGACGATGGTGTTTGGGGTGGCTCACCTGGTGAGCTACCTGACGAAGTTCATGAGCCTGCAGCCGGGCGATGTGATTACGACCGGGACGCCTCCGGGGGTGGGGATGGGGCAGAAGCCTCAGAGGTATCTGCGGCCGGGGAACAGCATTCGGCTTGGGATCGATGGGCTGGGTGAGCAGCGGCAGCGGGTGGTGGCGTCGAGTTAGGGGTGGGGCGGATGGACTGCCTCCGCTTTCCTGCGGCTCTCGCCTGCGGATGGTTTGTCGGCGACGTTGATCTATCCCCGCCGACTGCCTGGACATGAGCCCTCTTTGCTGTCCACCACTTGCTACACATGTTCGCAATCGTCAAAAGCCGCGCCTCGAGAGACGCGCGGCTTGCGATTTCGAGACGCGCGGCTGTGCTGGGATTCGTGCATTAGTCATTCAAATTGTCGTGGTTAATGCCTTGCAACGAACTTGCATGATAGTCTCGGCGGCAGCTCCCCATATCTATCAAAGCGGGTCCTAACCAGGATGTTCCAGTTCTTGCGAGTCTCTCGGCCCATTGCGGGTCTTCTTCTGGCTGTATGTTGTGTGGCGAGTCTTGCCCAGAGTCCGGAACCGCGGCTGGGGAGGGTCATCAACCAAACTGCCCGTGAGGTGCTCCGGGGTTCACGCGCTCCGGGAATGAGGTCGGCGCAGGATCTGGGGCCGGTCTCCGCGGATGCAGTGGTTCATGGAATTACGCTTGTGTTTCGCAGGTCCGGGGCGCAAGAGACCGCGCTCGAAGAGCTGCTGGCGGCCCAACAGGATCCAGCATCGCCGCTCTATCACCAATGGTTGAGTACTGAGGCGTTCGCGTCGCGTTACGGCGTGGCCGACCAGGATATTGTCGCTACGGAGCACTGGCTGGCGGCGCAAGGCCTTCAGATCGAGGGTGTGACCGGCAGTCGCGATCGTATTACGTTCTCGGGTACGGCCGGGCAGGTTCGGTCTGCTTTCGGAGCGGAGCTGCGGAGGTATTGGATTGACGGGGAAGAACATTTTGCGCCAGGATCGGACCTGACGTTGCCGGCGGAGCTTGCGTCGGTGACCGGAGCGGTGCTGCACCTTTCCGATTTCCGGCCAAAGCCAAGCTGGAAGGCGTTGTCGCAGACGAAGGCGAACTATACGACCCTGTCGACGCAGGCGCATACTCTGGACCCGAAAGACATCTTCACGATGTATGACCTGAATCCTCTGTTGAGCCAAGGCATCCTGGGCGCGGGGCAGGCGTTGGCGGTAGTTGGCCAGTCGTATGCGAATCCAAGTACGTCAGGCGTTGGGACCTTTCAAGCCAGGCTTGGTCAATACACCCCGATCAGCATGATCCTCGTTCCGGATTCTGGCGTGCAGGCTGTTTCCCCGGGAGATGAGGGAGAGACGGAGATCGATCTGGAATACTCCGCCGGCATCGCGCAGAATGCCAACATCTACCTGGTCTATGTGGGTGCGAACCAAAACTACAACGTCTTTGACGCCCTGGCGTACGCGATCACACAAAATATAGCGCCGGTGGTGAGTATCAGTTACAGCTCCTGCGAACCGATGCTCGGCGCGAGTGACCTGGACCAGGCAAACGCTCTGTTTGAGGAAGCATCGGCGCAGGGGCAGACGCTTGTGGCCAGTTCGGGAGATAGTGGGTCAACTTCCTGCGCAGCTTTTGCCGGTAGTCCCGATGTGCCTGTGGCTGAGCAGGAGGAACTCGCGGTCAGTTTTCCGGCCAGCAGTCCCTACGTGACGGCAGTGGGCGGAACCCAGATGGCGGCGGGGACCTTTGCGGCCGGGAACAGTACCTACTGGGCGAGTGCGAGCGGTGTCGACAACACCAACTCCCTGCTCGGGTACGTGCCGGAGGTGGTCTGGAACGAAGGTACGCCGTCTGTGGGCATCGTGGCGGGGGGCGGCGGGACCAGCACGCATTATCCTCGCCCGTCCTGGCAGAGCGGTGTTCCGGGAATTCCCGCCGGGACGTATCGTCTGTTGCCGGATATTGCGCTGCAATCCTCGGAAGCCAGCCCCGGGTATGTGGTTTGTTCCGGAGATCCTTCCCTGATCCGTGGGCAGGGACAGACCTCCAGTTGTGTGAGCGGGCTGCAGGGGAGCAACGGCAAATTGACGACGGCTGGCGGCACAAGCTTCGCGGCCCCCATCTTCGCGGGCTTCGTGGCCATCCTGAATCAGGTGGAGCATTCGACAGGACAGGGAAATCTCAACCCGACGCTGTATCGCCTGGCTTCCAATGCAGGGACCTTCGCCTCCGCCTTTCACGATATTGTCTCCGGGAACAATGCCTGTGTATCCGGTGCCACCGACTGCACGACGGCGGGGGCGTCGGGGTACACGGCAACGGCAGGGTACGACGAGGCGACCGGCCTGGGAAGCCTGGACTTCAATGCACTGGCGACGGTGTGGCCGGCGGGTCCTACGGCGAGCCTGCTGGGAAGCACGATCATGATCGCACCGGGCGGGACGACAGCCGCGCCGGGGCAGACGCTCCCGGTCCAAATCTATGTGAGCGGCTTTATTTCCTCCTCCGTGCAGAGGCCCGTTCCGACGGGCGGTGTTTCGATCTCGGTGGATGGCAATCTGATGGTTCCATCGCTGGCATTCACCGCGAACAATCCGCAGAACGAGCAGTCGTCGGCACCCTATCACTTCGCTGTACCGGCCACGAGCGGTTCCCACCTGATGGTCGTCAAGTACCCGGGGGATGCGAACTATGCGCCTTCTGCCACGACGTACTCCGTGCTGACGGGGAATGTTCTTGCGACTGGTAGCGTCAGTCTTAGCGTGGGGAACCTGACGATCGCAAATGGTAGTACGGGAAAGAGCCAGGTTACGATTACGCCTAGCAACGGCTATGCGGGCCGGTTGGTGTGGGGTTTGGCGGTGGCTTCAACTTCCACTACGAGTCTTTCCGGGTGCTTCGGGATTCCGTCCGTGGTGGTCTCGGGTACGAGCACCGCGACTCTTACACTCGGTGTGGGGTCGGCTTGCAGCTCTGCGGCTTCGGCCAGCCGGGAAGGGCTGGGGATGATAAGCGATCGGAGATCGGGCTGGGGTCCCAGCGAGAAGGGAACCATCTTTACGGCGGCGCTGCTGTGCGGTGGACTGATTGGGTTGAGGCGCAGAAGGTTTATCTCGCTGGTGGTAGTGATCCTGCTGGTTCCTATGATGGGGATCGGCCTGACGGGCTGCGGGGGTGGGAGCGGCAGCAATAGCGGCAATGGGACGACGACCAGCCCGGCAAGCAGCGTCACCACCTACAACATGACCTTGACGGGAACGGACTCGGTGAATAGCTCGATCAAGGCGACTACGACCTTCACGCTTACCGTGGACTAGAGCAATTTCATGATAGCTGTACCCAGTTGAGGGTGAGTCTGAACCAAGCTTGTGCGTTTTCTGGGGAGATTTGCTGAAGGGCTTGTGTAATGGCTTGGTCGAGGGCTTGGTCGGTCCTGGCTT